>CAYTGW010000122.1:0-12665 GCA_964437395.1 uncultured Desulfocicer sp. | reverse complement strand
GAAAATACAAATTTAGAGTTAGCAGCACGCAACATACCGGGAGTCAAGGTGATGAGAAGTGAAGGCCTGAATGTTTATGATATTCTCAAGTATCGAAATTTGGTTCTGCTTGAGGATTCTATTAAAGCCATTGAGGGGAGACTTTTGATATGAATCGGTATGATACAATAAAAAGACCGTTGAATACTGAGAAGACGACACTCCAAAAGGAGACTGTTAATCAGGTTACATTCGAGGTTGATCAGAGAGCTAACCGTATTGAGATCAGGCGTTCTGTAGAAGAAGTATTTAAAGTGAAAGTCGCCAATGTTAACACATTGCACGTCAAGGGAAAGATTAAACGAAGAGGCAGAACTCTGGGAAAGCGAAAAGACTGGAAAAAAGCCATCGTAACCCTGATGCCTGGGGAGCGAATTGAATTTTTTGATGGCGTATAGATCTAGGAGCAGATAATGGCAGTTAAGAAAGTAAAACCAACATCGCCGGGTCGAAGGTTTCAAGAGTACTCAACTTTTGAAGAGATCACAACTACATCTCCGGAGGAGAGTTTACTCAGGACGATAAGCAAGAAAAGTGGCAGAAATTCTTATGGACGGATTACATGTCGCCATCGTGGAGGTGGGCATCGCAGACACTATCGAGTGATCGACTTTAGAAGGAATAAACAGGGTATACCGGCAAAGGTTGCAACAATAGAGTATGATCCTAATCGAAGCTCAAGAATAGCTCTGTTGTTCTACGCAGATGGTGAAAAACGGTATATATTGGCACCAGTGAATTTAAAGGTTGGTGATGCAATCATGTCTGGCCCTGATGCGGATATCAAACCAGGGAATGCTCTTCCTCTTGGAAATATCCCTTTGGGAACACAGATACATAATATCGAGTTGCGATTGGGAAAGGGTGGACAGATTGTCCGAAGCGCCGGAGCATTCGCTCAATTAATGGCCAAAGAGAATCCTTATGCATTAGTCAAGCTTCCATCCGGTGAGGTCCGTAAGGTATTGTTGAAATGTATGGCCACAATTGGTCAGGTCGGAAATGTTATCCATGAGAATCTGTCGATAGGCAAAGCTGGAAGAACACGATGGCTGGGCAGGCGTCCAACGGTTAGAGGTGTTGCAATGAACCCGGTTGATCACCCCATGGGTGGTGGTGAGGGACGATCTTCCGGCGGACGTCACCCTTGTTCGCCGTGGGGTACTCCGTCAAAAGGATATCGCACCCGTACAAATAAGACTACCAATAAATTCATCGTGAAAAGAAGGAAAAAAAGATAGTTTGGGTTTCAGAATAACATGAACCTGGTTCTGGTTTCAGGAGAAGATATGCCAAGATCGCTAAAAAAAGGTCCTTACATAGATGACCATTTAATAAAAAAAGTTATGCATGCTCAAGATACAAGGAGTGCCCATGTAATCAAAACATGGTCTCGGAGATCAACGATTGTTCCTGAAATGGTCGGCCTTACTTTGGCAGTGCATAATGGAAAAAAATTCGTTCCTGTTTTTGTTTCTGAAAACATGGTTGGTCATAAATTAGGCGAATTTTCACCTACTCGAACATTCTATGGTCATGCTGGTGATAAAAAGACTAGACTTAAGAAATAATTCCATAGACTATAAAGAACATCGAATATAAGGAATGATGAGATGGAGGCGAAAGCTGTCGCAAAATATGTACGAATATCTCCGCAGAAAGTTCGGAAGATTGTTGGTGTTGTCAAAGGGAAACCAGCGGAAATCGGACTCAACATCCTGAAGTTTATGCCGCAGAAATCAGCAGGGCTTGTTGAAAAAGTATTAAAATCTGCGATTTCGAATGCGGACCAGAACCAGAATATGGATGTAGATACTTTAATTATCAGAAACATATTGGTGGATCAGGGGCCTACTTTAAAGCGATTTAGAGCACGAGCGCGTGGACGAGGCTCCAGAATTTTGAAAAGAACGAGTCATATAACCGTTATTGTAGCGGAAGATGCGGTGTAAAAAGGAGGAAACGTCTTGGGTCAAAAAGTAAATCCCGTTGGTATGCGAATCGGTATTGTTAAAACATGGGAATCACGCTGGTATGCAGATAAGAATTATGCAGCCTTTATTTTAGAGGATGACAAGATTCGGAAGTTCATCAAAAAAAAGCTTAATCATGCCGGCATTTCTAGGGTAGAGATTGAAAGATCTTCCAAGCATGTCAGACTTCGCATTTTTACGGCAAGGCCCGGGATTGTTATCGGAAAAAAAGGTTCTGAAATCGAACTTCTCAAACAGGAATTACAAACAGTGATTTCACAGGAAGTTTCCATTGATATACAGGAAATCAGAAAACCAGAGATTGATGCTCAACTTGTTGCAGAAAATGTTGCCAATCAGCTTATTCGCAGAATTGCTTTTCGGCGAGCAATGAAAAGAGGTGTATCTTCAGCCATGCGGTTTGGTGCAAAGGGTATTAAAATCATTTGCTCCGGAAGACTGGGAGGGGCAGAAATGGCCAGAACAGAATGGTATCGTGAAGGAAGGGTACCCTTGCACACTTTACGTGCTGATATCGATTATGGTTTTACGGAAGCAAAAACAACCTTTGGTCTCATCGGCATAAAGGTTTTTATATTTAAAGGTGAAGTCTTGAAAAAGACTGAATAGCCAGAGATTGACCGGACAGGAGATGAAAGGACATGCTGAGTCCAAAAAAAGTTAAATACAGAAAAAGTCAGAGAGGGCGCATGACTGGATCCGCCCGCCGAGGTGCAACATTATCATTCGGTGAATTTGGATTGCAGGCGACTGAGTGCGGGTTAATCACATCTAAACAGATTGAAGCAGCACGTATCGCTATGACAAGACATGTCAAAAGGGGCGGGAAAATGTGGATTAAGATCTTTCCGGACAAACCATTTACCAAAAAACCAGCTGAAGTCAGGATGGGAAAAGGTAAAGGACCCACAGAAGGCTGGGCAGCTGTTATTCGTCCTGGAAGAATCCTCTATGAAATGCAAGGTGTCCCCAAAGAATTGGCAAAGGAAGCTTTCAGACTCGCTGCTCACAAGCTTCCCATTAAAACCAAATTTGTAGAAAGGGGGTAACTGGTAATGAAAATAAGTGAGATTAAAGAACTCAGCCTGGATGAAATGGTGAAAAAGGCAAATATACTGAAAGAAACCCATTTCAATCTTCGTTTTCAGAATGAAACCGGTCAGCTTGAGAATTCAAGCAGACTGAGACAGACCAGAAAAGATATAGCAAGGATAAAAACCGTTATTCGGCAGATGCAAACAAAATAAACTTTTAAATAGAATAGTTGCCATGAAAAAACGAGTGAATAAAAGAAAGGTTGTTGGGAAGGTTATCAGCGACAAAATGGACAAAACCGTTGTCATACAGGTTGAAAAACTTGTCAAGCACAGTCTGTATAAAAAGTACATTAAAAGACAGAACAAGTTTACCGCCCATGATGAAAACAACGAATGTCGAATCGGTGATAAAGTCGTGATAACAGAATCGAGGCCGTTAAGCAGGATGAAACGTTGGCGTGTCAGCGGAATAGTTGAAAAAGCTGTTTCAGTAATAGGGGAAATTTGAGCAATGATACAGGCAGAAACTAGGTTGACGGTTGCAGATAATTCTGGGGCGAAAGAAGTATATTGCATTAAAGTGCTTGGTGGCTCCAAAAGAAGATATGCAAGTGTCGGCGATATAATAGTCGTATCTATCAAGGAAGCGATTCCGAATGCCAAGGTTAAAAAGGGCGATGTCATGAAAGCCGTGGTTGTTCGGACAAAGAAGGAAATCAGAAGGCCCGATGGTTCGTATATTCGGTTTGATGATAACTCTGCTGTATTGCTTACCGGCAGTATGGAACCTATAGGCACTCGAATATTCGGACCTGTTGCCAGAGAGCTTCGAGCTAAAAATTACATGAAAATTATATCTTTGGCACCCGAGGTATTGTAAGGCCGCCGGCCAGTTTGGAGAAAAGGCGCATGAAAAAGAAATGTCATATTAAAAAAGACGACAAGGTTAAGATAATTGCCGGGAAAGACAAAGGCAAAATTGGTAAGGTTCTGAAAATTGATTACAAAAAGGAGCGTTTGGTAGTTGAAAACGCCAACATGATGAAAAAACATGTAAAACCAAATGCGCAGAACCGGCAGGGTGGAATCATGGAAGCGGAAGGTCCGATAGATTGGACCAATGTAATGATCATGTGCAACAAGTGTATCACTCCTGTGAGAGTCAAGTTTCAAGTTCTTGAAGACGGGAAAAAAGTACGGTCATGCAGAAAATGTAACGAGTTAATAGATGCTTAGAAACATGAGTCGGAGGGCGTAAGATGCCTAGTTTGAAAGAACAATACTTAAATGGTGTGGTACCCAGTTTGATGGAGACCTTTCAGTATAAAAACATCATGCAGGTCCCAAAGGTAAAGAAAATCGTTCTCAATATGGGATTGGGTGAGGCGATTCATAACATTAAAATTCTTGATTCCGCGAGTGAAGAACTGGCTGCAATATCGGGACAGAAGCCGGTTGTCAGACGAGCGAAAAAATCTATTGCCGCTTTTAAATTGCGTGAAGGCATGCCGGTAGGCTGCATGGTCACCCTGCGCGGTAAGAGAATGTATGATTTTTTGGATAAGCTTATAAACATTACGTTGCCGCGTGTTCGAGATTTTAGAGGGATATCCGGTAAAGCAATGGATGGAAATGGAAATTACACGCTGGGCATTGTCGAACAGATTATCTTCCCGGAAATCGATTATGATAAAATTGATAAGATTAAAGGGTTGAATGTATCGATTGTAACATCAGCCAAAACAGATAAAGAAGGCAAAGAACTATTAAAGCTACTGGGTATGCCGTTTAAAAACTAATCTACCCGGATGGAAAACCCAATAATTTTGATAGGATGATCAGGAGGAAGAACAGTTGGCAAAGAAATCACTTAGAGCCAAAGCAACGCGAACGCCAAAGTTTAAGGTGAGAACTTACAATCGCTGCCCGATATGCGGCAGACCCAGAGCGTATATGAGAAAATTCGGCATATGCCGTATCTGCTTTAGAAAAATGGCGTCCCATGGCAAACTTCCAGGGGTTATAAAATCAAGCTGGTAACTTGGTGGGACACGGGAGTTGTTCGGTAATTGGGCAAAAATATAACTAATAGTTTGTACTTAGACGGAGAAAAACATGTCGATGAGTGATCCCATTGCGGATATGCTAACCAGAATTCGTAATGCCGGAATGGCAAAACTGAAAAGTGTGGATATACCAGGATCCAGAATCAAAACCTCGATTGCAAAAGTTTTGAAAGAACAGGGGTATATAAAGAACTACAAGTTCACGAAAGATGAAAAGCAAGGCATCTTACGTATATACCTAAAGTTCAATGAAAAGAATGTACATGCAATCTATGGAATTGATCGGATAAGCAAGCCGAGCTTGCGCAATTATATAGGCAGTAAGGATATCAGACCGGTATTGAATGGGATAGGCATCTCGGTTTTGTCCACCTCAAAAGGAATCATGACCGACAAACAGGCCAAAAAAGAAAATGTCGGCGGTGAAGTTCTTTGTAACGTTTGGTAGCGGCGCATAACAGGAGTAAAATATGTCTCGAGTCGGAAAAAAGCCGGTTAACATACCTGAAAAGGTTAAAATTAAATATACGAACAGGATTATCACTGTTACAGGTGAAAAAGGTTCTCTCACCAGTACAGTACACCCGGCAATTGATCTTGCCATTGATGATCAGGCCATTAATGTTACTATGGAGAAAGAGACCAGAAATAATATGGCTCTACAGGGTATGGTACGATCTATTGTTGAAAACATGGTAACCGGTGTTAGCAAGGGATTTGAAAAGAGCCTGGAAATTAACGGACTTGGATATAGGGCAGAAGTGAAAGGCAATTCAATCGTTTTTAATCTTGGCTATTCACACCCGATCAATTTTACATTACCTGAGGGTGTCGCAGCTATTATTGAAAAAGCGACCATTAAGTTATCAGGAATTGATAAACAACTGGTAGGTCAAACTGCTGCAATTATTCGCAAGCTGAGACCACCGGAACCCTATAAGGGTAAGGGAATCAAATACACAGGAGAGCATCTTCAGAGAAAGGCCGGCAAGACAGGAACAAAATAATTTTGTATTCCAGGCTGAGATAGTATTTTAACGGGAACAGGAAACACTCTGTTTAATAAGGACATAGACTGATGGCTTCAGTAAATTCACGTAATCATTTACGTTTAAAAAAGCAAAGACGGATTCGCAACCATGTTATTGGGACTGATAAAAGACCTCGCCTCTGTGTTTTCAGAAGCTCAATGCACATTTATGCGCAGGTAATCGATGATTCAAAGGGTCAAACCATCGTTGCAGCCTCTACATACGAAAAAGAGGTAAAGGGACAGCCTAAATTTGAAAACAAGGTTGCTGCTGCTGAGTTTGTTGGCAAGCTTTTGGCTGAGCGTGCATTGGGAAAAGGCGTAAAGAAAATTGTGTTTGATCGCAATGGTTTTCTTTATCATGGTAGAGTAAAGGCAGTATCTGAAGGCGCACGAAAAGCTGGACTCGAGTTTTGATTAAATTTCAAAAGGAATGGAGGAAGATCCTTTGTATAACCAAGAAAAAGACGACAATCAGTTCATCGACAGAGTAGTACATATCAATCGAGTGGCCAAAGTTGTAAAAGGCGGCAGAAGATTCAGTTTCAGTGCTATTGTTGTTGTTGGCGACGGAGAAGGAAGCGTCGGCTGCGGCCTTGGTAAAGCCGGCGAAGTTCCAGAGGCTATCCGCAAAGGGGTCGAAAGTGCTAAAAAAGATATGATCCAGGTGGCGATTGTTAATGGGACAATTCCTTACGAGACAGTCGGAAAATTTGGTGCAGGTCGTGTATTGCTAAAGCCAGCTTCAGAAGGTACCGGTTTAATTGCTGGTGGTGCAGTACGAGCCGTGCTCGAGGCCGCCGGGGTTCAGAATATACTTACCAAATGCATGGGGTCAAATAATCCTCACAACGTTGTAAAGGCAACCATAAGCGGCCTGAGAAAACTTCAAAGTCGTGAGCAAATTGCTGCAAGACGTGGAATAAGTGTACAAGAATTATAAAAGAAGGAAATAACAATGTCGGCTACGCTAAAAGTGACACTTATAAAAAGTATGAATGGAAGACCTGAAAAGCACCGTAAAGTTTTACGTGGATTGGGGTTAAGAAAACTCAATCGATGCATAGAACTTAAGGATACGCCAACAAACCGGGGGATGGTTTTCAAGGTATCACACCTTGTTAAGTTAGAGGAGAGTACCGATGAGACTTAATGAATTATCACCATCAAAAGGATCAACAAAACCCCGGAAACGTCTTGGGAGGGGTGTTGCTTCTGGTACCGGCAAAACTGCCGGTCGTGGAAGCAAAGGACATAATTCACGTTCGGGTGGAGGGGTAAGCCCTGGATTTGAAGGCGGTCAAATGCCTATTCATAGACGATTGCCAAAAAGGGGATTTACAAATGTGTTTCGAAAAGAATACGCTATTGTGAATCTTCGAGATCTTTCCAAGTTTACAAACGGGAGTGTTGTTGACGAATCGTCACTTGTTGAAGCAGGTATAGTCAAAGGAAAATATTTTGGAATCAAGCTTCTGGCCTTGGGAGAAATCAAACAACCACTCACAATCAAAATCCATAAGGCCAGCAATTCAGCGATACAGAAAGTTGAAGCAGCGGGCGGTAAAGTTGAGGTGCTTTAATTATGGTAGGCGGTGGCTTTCAAAATATATTTAAAATTCCGGAGTTAAAAAATAAAATACTATATACACTCGCGCTTCTCGCCGTTTATCGAATCGGTGTGCATGTACCGACTCCTGGCATTGACAGCATCGCCTTGGAAAAGATTTTCGAAGCATATAAAGGTGGAATCCTGGGAATGTTCAATATGTTTTCAGGAGGTGCTCTTGAAAGATTGTCTGTTTTTGCATTAGGCATTATGCCGTATATTAGCGCTTCAATCATCCTGCAACTGATGACAGTTGTTATCCCTCACCTGGAAAGACTGTCAAAAGAAGGTGAACAAGGGCGAAAAAAAATAACACAATATACTCGTTATGGTACTGTAGTACTGAGTATAATTCAGGGTTTTGGTATCAGTGTGGGGCTGGAACAAATGGGGGCTGTTCTTCAGCCTGGATGGGGATTCCGGATCATGACGGTTCTTACCCTTACAGCCGGTACCGCATTCATTATGTGGCTCGGTGAACAGATAACGGAGAGGGGGATCGGAAACGGGATTTCTCTTATTATTTTCGCAGGTATTGTAGCGCGTCTTCCTAATGCAATTGTGAACACATTCCGGCTGCTCTCCACTGGTGAGATGGGTATTTTCGGAATTGTTATTCTTGTAATACTCATGGTTCTTGTTGTCGGAATTATCATTTTTGTTGAACAGGGGCAGAGACGCATACCGGTACAATATGCAAAGAGAGTTGTCGGTCGAAAGATGTACGGAGGACAAAGTACCCACCTGCCTTTAAAAATCAATACAGCCGGTGTAATTCCACCGATCTTTGCATCATCGATTATGATGTTTCCTGCGACAATGGCTACATTTATATCCATACCCTTTATTAAAGACTTCGCAGCTTCGATAAGACCTGGAAATTTAGTTTATGAGATCTGCTATGTTGCTTTCATTTTCTTTTTCTGTTTTTTCTATACGGCTGTTACATTTAAGCCGGATGATGTTGCTGAAAATATGAAAAAATATGGTGGTTATATACCCGGTATTCGACCTGGTAAACGGACTTCTGAATATATTGATAAGGTTTTGACTCGAATTACCTTGGGTGGAGCAGTGTATGTTTCAGTCATCTGTGTTCTGCCATCTGTTCTGGTTACAAAATTCAACGTTCCATTTTATTTCGGTGGTACAGCTCTTTTGATTGTTGTGGGCGTATCCATTGATACCATCGCACAGATGGAATCCCACATGCTTTCGAGAAATTATGAAGGTTTCTTGAAAAAAGGTGGTATCCGCTCGAGAACTGGTAGATAGTATCTGAGCACTGCAAACACAAAAGAAGGGGACGGGGAGTAGGCAAATGGCTAAGGAGGAAGCAATTAAAGTAGAGGGCAAGGTTTTAGAAACACTGCCTAATGCAATGTTTAAGGTAGAACTTGAAAACAAACATCAGGTTCTCGCACATATATCCGGTAAAATGCGTATGCATTTTATTAAAATCCTGCCGGGGGATACGGTGACTGTTGAACTCTCGCCATATGATCTTTCACGCGGAAGGATTACATATCGTTCTAAATAAGCAGATTATTATTTAAGTGGTTTGCAATGAAAACAGGTTACCGGAGTTTTTAAGGAGAAAATAGAATGAAAGTTCGCGCATCAGTTAAAAAGATCTGCAGCAAATGCAAGATTGTAAAACGAAAAGGCGTTGTGAGGGTTATCTGCGAAAATAAGCGCCATAAACAGAGGCAGGGATAGAAGGAGGAAGAGCTTTGGCAAGAATTGCAGGCGTTGATTTACCTAGACGTAAACGGGTAGAGATCGGGTTAACTTACATTTATGGTATCGGACCCAGTACATCCAAACGGATACTTGAGAAACTGAATATTGACCCAAATACCAATACAGATGATTTATCTGAATCAGAGGTCAATGAGATTCGTAATCTGATCACCAATGAATACAAGGTTGAAGGTGAGCTTCGAACATTCGTCTCCATGAATATTAAAAGGCTTATGGATCTGGGGTCGTATAGAGGTCTTCGGCATCGAAAGTCACTTCCTGCGCGGGGACAAAGGACCAAAACGAACGCCAGAACACGAAAAGGGCCGAGACGGACAGCTGTAAAGAAGAAGGCTGGCGTTACAAAGTAGCAAAAATACTCATTGCAAGGAAAAGGTAAAATGCCGAAAAAATCCCGTGTAATTAAAAAGGTAAAGAAAAATCTATCCAATGGGGTCGTTCATATTCAATCGACGTTTAATAATACGATCGTCAGTATCACGGACACCGCAGGCAATGTAGTTGCCTGGTCAAGCTCCGGAGTTCAGGGCTTCAAAGGATCCAGAAAAAGTACGCCGTTTGCTTCACAGCTTGCCGCCGAAGATGCAGCAAAGAAGGCAATGGAACATGGAATGAAAACAGTGGAAGTATATATCAAGGGGCCGGGGGCAGGTCGAGAATCCGCACTCAGGGCTTTGCAGGCCGTTGGCTTTAATGTGTTAAGAATCCGGGATGTAACTCCAGTTCCACATAATGGCTGCAGGCCACCAAAACGGCGTAGGGTGTAACTTCATTAATTTTTTTTTGATCCTATTTCGATCAAAAGGAGGAAGACTTGGCAAGATATAGAGGTTCAGTCTGTCGTTTATGCAGGCGTGAGAATATAAAATTATTTCTGAAAGGTGATCGCTGTTATTCAGACAAATGCGCCTTTGACAGAAGAAGTTATGGTCCCGGGCAACATGGACAGAAAAGAGGCAAGTTCTCTGGTTATGGTGTTCAGCTTCGTGAGAAGCAGAAGGTGAAAAGACTGTATGGCCTTTCTGAGAAACAATTCCGTCTTGTTTTCCAAAAGGCGGACCGTCAAAAAGGTATTACCGGTACAAATCTTTTAACACTGCTTGAACGCCGCTTGGATAATGTTGTATATCGATTGGGCTTTGTTAATTCGAGAACACAGGGACGTCACTTTGTTCGCCATAGTCATTTCTTAGTCAATGGAAAAAAAGTAGATATTCCTTCATATCTCATTAATACTGGAGATGTTATTGAACTTCGACAAAAAAGTCGAAATATACAATGTGTCGTAGATGCACTGGGCGCTGTTGTCCGACGCGGCATTCCGCAATGGTTGGAACTGGAAAAAGAAAACTTTAAGGGTGCGATCAAAAGCTGCCCTGCAAGAGAAGATATTACCATGCCGATTCAGGAGCAGCTCATTGTTGAACTTTACTCCAAGTAAAAATGGTTTTCAGATTTTTATGGATTCAATACAACAAATTAATAATTTTAAATTCCTGGCGAATCGCCTCTGCTAACTATCTGGAGATTTGAATATGTCGTCTAATGAGCTCATGTACATGAATTGGCGAGAAATGATCTCGCCGGAAAAGGTTCAGGTTACCAGCAGCCCTTCATATGGAAAATTCGTTTGCGAACCTCTTGAAAGAGGATTCGGTATTACAATCGGTAATGCATTACGACGCATTATACTTTCCTCGCTACATGGAGCCGCAATCGTATCTGTTAAATTCGACACTGTGATGCATGAGTTTTCAGTGATCGAAGGCGTTCTGGAAGATGTTTCTGAAATTATTCTTAACCTAAAAGAAGTTCGTTTGCGTGTGTCGACCTCTGAACCCAAAGTACTCAAACTCAACGCAAAGGGCGAACGTATTGTCACAGCTGCAGATATTATCAGTCCTGACGGACAAGTAGAAATATTGAATCCGGAACAGCATATCGCTACTCTTTCCAGTTCGGCTGAACTGAAAATGACCATGATTGTGAAAACCGGGAAGGGTTATGTTTTAGCAGATTCTAACAAGGATGAAAATGATCCTGTAGGGACAATTCCCATCGACTCTGTATTTACACCAATCAAACGAGTAAATTACGTTGTTGGTAACGCCCGAGTGGGTCAAAGAACCGATTATGATAAATTAACTTTTGAGGTATGGACGGATGGCAGTATTCTTCCGGAAGATTCAGTATCTTTTGCTGCTAAGATCTTAAAAGAGCAAATGTCGATCTTCATAAATTTCGATGAGGCACAGGAACCAGAAGCCTCGGGAGATGAAGAAGATGTCCAGATGAAACAATTCAATGATAATCTATACCGTAACGTGGATGAACTGGAACTTTCGGTCAGGAGTGCGAATTGCCTAAAAAATGCCGAGATTCTAAAAATTTATCAACTTGTTCAAAAAACAGAACAGGAAATGCTTAAAACAAAAAATTTCGGAAGAAAGTCTTTAAACGAGATTCGGGATGTGTTAAGCGAGATGGGTTTATCTCTCGGAATGAAACTTGAAGGGTTTGTGGCACCTGATGTAAAGACGGAAGAAGGAGAATAATCAATCCCATGCGACATTGTAAAAGTGGAATAAAGTTAAATAGAACTTCAAGCCATAGAGGAGCTATGTTTCGTAACATGGTAACTTCTCTTTTCAAATATGAACGCATCAAGACGACAGATGTGAAAGCAAAAGAGTTGAGAAGATGGGCCGATCGATTGATCACGCTTGCAAAAAGAGGAGACCTGCATGCACGTCGTCAGGCACTGGCTATTATGAGAGAGGAAGCAGTTGTTCATAAGCTGTTTGAAGAGGTATCAGAAAAGTTCAGCGCCTCCTCAGGCGGATATACCAGGATAACGAAAATCGGAACACGTCCAGGTGATGCAGCACCAGTTTCAATAATCGAATTGATTACACCGGAACCCATAAAAAAGAAAAAAGATAAAAAACTTAAAAACAAAACAGAAGAAAAGACAACAAAGAAGAGTGAAAAGATACCAAAATCCGCCTCAGAATCAAAAGACTCTGTTACTGCAAAAGAATTAGAAACAGATACGGAATCACTTTCACAGACAGAATAAAATATAATCCTTACCTTTTTGATAATGCAAAAAGCCCTGCACAAAGC
>CAYTGW010000121.1:4732-12750 GCA_964437395.1 uncultured Desulfocicer sp. | reverse complement strand
GAACGCAGTTCTCAGGATCTTGAATTCATACAAAGCCTTGCAAAGAAAAACCATCCTCCTGACAGACATGAAAACGTCTTTGCCTGATTTGTGCCCATTGATTGTGATGCAGTTGTAAACTTTTCTATGGCCATTCCGGCTTTTAATGGACTATCCACCAATTTTGTTCACCAATTTTTTCAAAAGAGTTTGCCGTCTGGTGATAATGATCACTGGGTGGAAAAAAATTGTTTTAAAATGAGACAATTTGTACTATCATGATATAAGAATCCAGTTGACCGGTCTGATAATTCAGTATGGTCATTCCCGAACAGATATAATCGTTGGTTCTCAGTCGACCTCTTCGAAGATGACGTTCAGGTTTTTGAAAAATTGGAAAGCCTCGCCTAGGAGCAGCCTGCAAGATGGAAAAATACAAAATATTTATTGTTGATGACCAGGAAAATGTCAGAAAATTGATCTCCTATTGGATTGACCGGGAGCTCTATCAAATCCAGGAGTTTGAAGACGGGTATTCCTTTCTGAATGCGTTAGAGGATCAACCGGATGCGGTGTGTCTGGATATCATGATGCCTGGTATGGATGGGATTGAGGTGCTGAAACAGGTTCGGGTGAAAAAACCGGACTTGCCTGTGATCATGGTCACGGCAGTAGAGTCTCTGGATACAGCAGTTGAGGCCATGAAACAGGGAGCTTATGATTTTATCACCAAACCTATCGATCGCCATCGGCTTCGTGCCTCACTCAAAAAAGCAGTGGAAAAGCATTCCATGACCCGTGAAATTTCAAGGCTTCGTAAGGCATTGGGCACAGCGTTCTCATTTGACAATATCATTGGAAAAAGTGAAGTCATGAAAAGGGTTTTCAGCAAGATTGAGAACGTTCTGGAAACCAATATCAATGTTTTTATCAATGGTGAAAGCGGTACGGGAAAGGAGATGGTTGCAAGAGCAATCCATTTTCAGGGGCTTCGAAAAAAAGGACCTTTTGAGGCGGTTAACTGTGGAGCGATTCCGGAAAATCTTCAGGAGAGTGAATTTTTTGGTCATGAGAAAGGCGCGTTCACGAGTGCTGTGACAAATCGGATCGGGAAAATCGAGACAGCAGAGGGCGGGACGCTCTTTCTGGATGAAGTTGGAGAAATGTCACCGTCATTACAGATTAAACTGCTTCGTTTTCTCCAGGATAAAACGTTTGAGCGGGTTGGCGGGAGTCGAAAGATAACAGCAGATGTTCGTATTATATCAGCTACAAACAAAGACCTGGAAAACGAAGTAAAGGCAGGCCATTTCCGGGAAGACCTATATTACCGGCTGGTTGTGTTTCCCATTCTTCTGCCGCCTCTGCGGGAACGAAAAGAGGATATCCCTTCACTTGTCGATCATTTTCTTGAAAAATACATTCGAGAAACAGGGAAAAAGATAACAGCGGTGGATAGTGATGTAATGGAGGCACTCATCCATTATCCATGGCCCGGAAATGTAAGAGAACTTGAAAATATAATATTTCGTTCCGTGGTGTCCGCGGATACGAGCAAGTTGATGATGGTGAATCTGCCGGATACGATCACCGGCAGATTCGCACAGAACAATCCGGAAGAAAAGGAGATGCACCGGATATCGCCTGTGAATATAGATGATATCATTTTCCCTGAAAAAATTATTCCCATGCCTGAGCTTGAAAAAAAAGCCATGCAACATGCTCTTCGTATCACACAGGGGAACCTTTCGCTGGCAGCAAAAGCGCTGGCGATCGGGCGTGCTACTTTTTACCGGAAACTGGAAAAATATAATTTGTAATGTTTTTTTCAGCCTGTTTATCTGTCAGTCGGTTGTTGATTTCTGGATCGATTCCTTGAATCCTTTCATAATCTCTTCTGGATTAATAACCTGTTTTTTTTGTTCATCATCCTTTGGGATATCACTTCTGTTTTTATCTGACAGACTTCTGATGATCATTTCCCAAATCCGGTTTCGGTGCATTTGATTCATGCATGGCTCCTTATTTGAATAGAAAGAATAGAATCTGTTTCAACCTGTTGATCTCAATACTAGCCAGGATCATGCCATTTTAAATTTGACCTCTATCATGCTGATTTATCGGTAAATAATAAATTGGATAACGGATCAGCATCCGATATCACGGCAGATTTTTCCTATCCGGGCAATGAGGATAAAGAAAAATCTTGACTATTTTTTGCGCATGATTTCTGTTAACAATTGAAAATCAAACATGACGATCAACTGAGTTTTAAAATATGCATAAACAAAACAAACCATACGGAAAAGAGGAAGTCAAAAAAGCCATCATTCAAAGCGCTGCAACACTTTTTTCAGAAAAAGGAGTAGATGCGGTATCTCTCCGCATGATTGCCGATCATGCCGGTGTAAATCATGGTTTGATTCACAGACATTTTGGATCAAAGGAAATACTTCGCAGAGAAACACAAGAAAAGCTATCCGCAGATGTCCGTTCAGAAATCGGTGAACCGGATGATCTTGTGGAGATCCTGTTCCGCGCATTAAAAGTGATCCGCGAACATGACAAATTCTGGCGTGTCATGGCGCGTACATTACTGGATGACAAGGATCATGCAGAGATTCAGAGGGATTTCCCATTTGTCAAGAAACTGGTAGAGCGTGTTGCGAGCGAGCAGAAAGCAGACCGGATTATCACTGATGTTGATGCAAAGAGTATTGTTGCGTCTTTTCTGGCTTATGGTCTCGGGATGATGGTATTTAAAGGATATATTCTCCCTGCTGTGGATCTGGACAGGGATTCGTCTGACGAGGTGATTGAAAAACTCAACCTTCAACTCCTGTCTCTTTTTTCGAAGTGATGCTTTCGTAACTTTTTTTCCAGTATAATTTGTTTGACAAGCCGCATTGAAAGGGATATCCAGGATTTTGTTGTAGTCGTGTGTATACAAAAAATCGTGTAGATGCAGGGGCAACCTTGTTCAAGGGGAGGTAAAATGGTTTTTGAAAAATGGAAACAGATGAGACCGGTTTTAATGATGTTTTTCTGGTGTCTTCTGGTGATTGCCTGTTCCGGACAATCTGGCTCAGATAAGGTTATGGAAAAGTCGAATCCGGATTTGAAGGCGCATTCCAAAGAATTTAAAAGGGAAGTGATCCAGGTTACAGATGGGGTTTATGTCGCCATCGGTTACGGTCTTGCCAATTCCATTCTTCTTGAAGGGGATGACGGCGTTGTGATTGTGGACACCATGGAAAGTGAAGAGGCTGCGAAACGGGTAAAGGAGGCTTTTTTACAGATTACTCAAAAACCGGTCAAGACCATTATCTATACCCATTTTCATCCGGATCATGTTTTTGGGACAACCATCATGTCCGGTAAGGATTCACCTGAAATCATTTCCCACGAAATTACCTTGTCTCACCTGGATCGGATTGTCAGTGTCACGAGGGAAACCACCTACACCCGCGCCACCAGGCAGTTTGGAACCATGCTGCCGGAGGGGAGTGTGGTGAATTGTGGAATCGGACCTTATCTTGATTTTCGTGAAAATAATACCGTAGGCCTGATCCGTCCAACCAGAACATTTGGCGGAGACCAGCTAAAGCTTACCATAGCTGGAATCAATCTGGAACTCTACCACGCGCCCGGTGAAACCAGTGATCAGATTTTCATCTGGCTGCCGGATAAAAAAATACTTCTGCCGGCGGATAATTTTTATCGCTCTTTTCCAAATCTCTATGCAATAAGAGGCACGGCGTACCGGGATGTGACTTTATGGGTAAAGAGTCTTGACCGGATGAGACACCTGAAACCGAAAATTCTCATACCATATCACACACGTCCTGTCTATGGAACAAAAGAGATTGATACGGTGCTGACCGATTATCGGGATGCGATCCAGTTTGTCCATGATCAGACTATACGATGGATCAACAAGGGACTGACTCCGGATGAGATTGTGGAAAAGGTGAAGCTGCCGGAACATCTGGCCGGTAAACCCTATCTGCATGAATACTATGGAACGGTAGAGTGGTCGGTACGTGCCATTTTTGACGGATATCTGGGCTGGTTCAGCGGCAATGCTACAGATCTGTTTCCATTACGGCCTGTAGAAAGGGCAAGGAAGATTGCGGAACTGGCCGGCGGAGAATCCAGGTTACTTGAAAACGCAGCGCTTGCGTATCAGCAGGGAGAGTATCAGTGGACCCTGGAAATTTGCGACCATGTTTTACGTCTGGATACCAAAAATCAGAAGGCCAAGGCCATCAAAGCAGATGCATTGACAGCGCTGGGTGAAAAACAGATCGCTTCAACAGCCAGGAATTATTACCTCACCCAGGCGCTTGAGGTGAAAGGTGATATAAAGATTGCTCAACGGAAAACCAAAGAGATTGAACTGGTTCATTCCATACCCTTAGCAGCGATTTTCAATGGGATGACTGTGAGACTGGACCCGGTAAAAAGTGCAGATGTAGATCAGGTGGTCGGGTTCCGGTTTCCGGATACGGGTGAAGCCTACACCCTGCATGTCCGGAAAGGGGTGGCGGAGTTGCAGCCCTGGTTTCCTGAAAATCCGGATATAGCAGTCACCGTGGATGCAGTGGTCTGGAAGGAGATTGCGGCAAAAATAAGAAATCCGGCAATGGCTCTCCTGAAAGGGGATATTGCAATTGAGGGAGGCACCTTTGATCTGGTCGGTTTTTTACGTTTGTTTGAAACGTAATACGGTTCGGGAGTATCGAAAGATAGACAATATGAATGAAAAACAGACTTGCACAAGGATGAAACACCGATTATAAAGATCTGAACTAGATCCTCAGATTTAACCCTTATGAAAAGACTTGAAAGATGAAAAAAACAATCAGCCTGGAAAAGAAGATTAAAAAGATTTTTGTCAGGATCGTGATGTTCGTTCTTGGCAAAGCCATACAATCTGCCTCACGGTGGGATTCAATTGTGCGTCATGAGGTGGCTTGCTGGCCGGACGGTTTTACCGTTGCCCTGGAAGTGCTGCCCTGGGGGCCTCGAATGTCCCTGAAAAAACAGGATGGCCGTCTGAAATATCTTGGCGCTGGTCCCGGGGATGTGAATCTGCTGATCAGTTTCAAGAACATTGAGTGTGCTTTTTTGGTTTTTTCCGGTTTGATGGGGTCTGAACAGGGGTTTATTGAACACCGGATGACGGTTAAAGGGGATCTGGCCGTTTCTCTGAGCCTGATACGCATTATCAACCTGATCGAAGTCTATCTGTATCCCTATATCATCAGCCGGCGTCTGGTGAAAAGAGTGCCGGGATTGAGCATGAAACAACATGCTCTGCGCTTATATATCATGCTGATCGGAATTCCAACAGGCTTATAAGCAGTGGGTATCCATTTACAGGATCTACATATGTAACAGTTGAAAAGGAGTGAATTGATGTTGCCTTCCTATTATGAATTCATCAATCCGGTAAAAATTGTTTCCGGAAATAAAGCTGTGGATAACATTCCCTATGAACTGAATCAGCTTGGGGCAAAACGCCCAATGGTTGTCACGGATCAGGGTGTTGTTATGGCTGGTTTGCTGAAGGTTGTTGAAAACGCAATTGCGGATTCAGAATTGGCCATCGGTGCCGTGTATGACACCACACCTCCGGATTCATCGCTGGAGGTTGTGAAAGAGATTGCAGGAATTTATCGTTCAAACAGATGTGATTCTTTTATCGCTATTGGTGGCGGTTCATCCATGGATACGGCCAAAGGAGTGAATATCGCCATTACGGAAAATGATGATGATCTGTCCCGGTTTGTCGGGGCGGAAATGTTGAAAAACCGGCTTCAGCCGTTTGTGGCCATTCCGACGACTGCAGGTACTGGCTCGGAAGTGACATCGGTTGCCGTGATATCGGATACGGAAAACAATGTCAAAATGCCGTTTACATCCCATTATCTTTTGCCCAATGTTGCCATTCTGGATCCGCGCATGACACTCACTCTGCCACCCAAACTCACTGCAGCAACAGCTATGGATGCGATGACCCATGCGATTGAGAGTTTTATCAACCTTCAAAAAAATCCCATGAGTGATGCCTATGCTACAGCAGCCATAAAAATCATTCGGGAAAATGTTGTCAATGCAGTCAAAAACGGAAAGGATGCCAATACAAGACTGGCGCTGGCCAATTCCGCCACCATGGCGGGTATTGCATTTTCCAATTCAATGGTGGGTCTGGTACATAGTCTTGGTCATGCAACCGGGGGGATTTGTCATGTTCCTCACGGGATAGCCATGTCTATTTTTTTGCCGTTCGGCATGGAGTATAATCTGGAAAAAGCAAGGGGAGTAATCGGCGAGTTGTTATTGCCTCTCGGGGGAAGCGAATTGTATGCCTCTACTCCGAAAAGCAGGCGGGCGGAAGCAGCCATTAAAATTATACGAAAGCTTCAGACCGACCTGTATAGTCTTTGTGGGCTTCCCATGACACTCAAGGATGCCGGTGTTCCCAGAAACAGACTGGAGCAGATCGCTCAGGCGGTCATGGATGATGGCGCGTTGACATTTAATCCGGAAGCGGTAAACCAGGCAGATGCATTGAGAATCCTGAAACTGGCCTATGAATAAAAAAAAGAGGTGAGACAATGAAGGAAATCCAAGGAACAAGCAATAAGATTCTGGAAGTGGATCTGAGCAGTAAAAAGGTTGAAATTTTTGAAGTCACCTATCGGGAAAGACAGCTTTTTCTGGGAGCCAAGGGGCTTGGATTAAAGTTGCTGTTTGACCGTCTGAAGCCGGGTTGTGATCCCCTGGGACCGGAGAATATCATTGCGTTCATGCCGGGCGTATTGATCGGAACCGGAGCCCCTTGTTCCGGAAGATTTGATGCCATTTCAAAGTCTCCGCTTACCGGGATCATGACTACCTCGTCCTGTGGAGGGGAATTCGGAATGGCGCTCAAAACAGCCGGCTGGGACGGTCTGATTGTCCGGGGAAAATCGGATTCGCCGGTTTATTTATCCATCACGGAAAACGGTCTGGAGATCAAGGATGCTTCCTCGTTATGGGGGAAGGAGATTCCGGAGGTTCAGAATCTGCTGAGCACCAGCAAAAAAGCCGGATCACTGGTCATCGGGCCGGCTGGAGAAAACCTTGTCCGTTTTGCCAACATTGCTTCCGGAAGCCGGTTTCTGGGAAGGGGCGGGCTTGGAGCGATCCTGGGGTCCAAAAATGTAAAAGCAATTGTTTCAATCGGCGGCGCTTATCTGATCAAGCCCCGTGATCCGGAAAAATTTAAAAAAGTTACCAAGCGGGCCAATACTTATATTCAGCAGAACAAGATGACCGCAGTAGCGTACCGGAATTACGGAACCAATGCCAATGTTCGTCCGAATCTGAAAGGCAATATTCTACCGGTTCATAATTTCCGTGATGGATTTCATAAAGACGGCGACCTGATTTCCGGCGAGATCATGGCGGAAAAGCATGAAACCAAACATCACACCTGCAAACCCTGCACCATAAGATGCGGGCACAAAGGGACATTTGACGGAGAAGAGATGCTGGTTCCGGAATATGAAACCATCGGATTGATGGGAAGCAACCTGGGGATTTTTGATTCAACCCAGATCGCAAAATGGAACCGGATCTGCGGACGGCTGGGAATGGACACGATTTCTACCGGCGGAACTCTGGGCTGGGTTATGGAGGCAACAGAAAAAGGGCTGGTGGATACAAAGTTGAAATTCGGTTCTCCGGACGGTGTTGCAGAAGCACTGGAAGATATCGCTCATGTGCGGGGATTCGGTGCTGAAATGGCTCTCGGGTGGCGAAGGAACGCGGCTGTGGATCCGCGATCCGGGCGCGGTCTGGGTCAATGGCGGCCGCCCGGTAGTGGGCGCCGCCGTGTACAAGCCAGGTGAGGAAGTGATCGTGTTCCTGCGCAAGGACGTGGGCAGGTACTTCCGAACGTACAACCTCGCGGCAGGCAAGCTCGTGGTCCGGCGGGATGGCGAGCAGACCATGGTGGAGCAGGATCTAGAGGAGGTCTCGGTCCTGGT
>CAYTGW010000121.1:0-4722 GCA_964437395.1 uncultured Desulfocicer sp. | reverse complement strand
GAAGATATCGCTCATGTGAGAGGATTCGGTGCTGAAATGGCCCGTGGCTCCCAATTTCTGTCACAGAAATACGGCGGAAAAGATTTTGCCATGCATGTCAAGGGCATTGCAATGGCAGCCTATGACCCCAGGGGGAGTTTTGGCCAGGGGCTTGCCTATGCAGTAGCAAACCGAGGGAGTTGCCATCTTTCTTCCTATATGGTGGCGCAGGAGGTGTTTTTTAACTTATTGAAGAAAGACTCAACCTATGGAAAGAGCATCTGGGTCAAATTTTTTGAAAATCTGACCTGCTGCATCAATGCGCTGCAAACCTGTCAGTTCACCATGTATGCTTATCTGATGGAATCCCCTCTGACAAAATACACCTGGGACCCGATTCTCGGTTTGCTGATGCACTACATGCCGCCGGTTGCCATCGCACTGGTGGATTATTCCATTTACAACGGTCTCTGGAACACTGTAACCGGAATACCCCTTTCCAAGAGTGAATTTCTCATGGCCGGTGAACGCATTCATGTACTGGAACGGTATATGAACACCCGCGAGGGAATCAGCCGGCATGATGATGTGCTGCCTCCAAGGCTGATGAAGGAAGGCCGGGCATCGGATCCGGAGTCAAAAACCATTCCTCTGGATCAAATGATTCCCCAGTACTACAAGGCACGGGGGTATGATCAGAATGGCATTCCCACGGAGGAGACATTAAAGAGGCTGGAGATTATTTAGCATTCATTTTTTTTCAGGTAGAAGCGGCATCCTGTGTGGGATCGACATCTAGTGTGGGAGCGGCATCTAGTGTGGGAGCGGCATCTAGTGTGGGAGCGGCATCTTGCCGCGAAATAAGATCATAAAATAAATTATCGCTGCAGGATGCCGCTCCCACCTGAAGCCGCTTCAACTGAGTTGTTTTATCGGTTACCTGATTTTTTTCAACAGCCAGGCCATATTGGTTCCCAGCACTTTCATGGTATTGATACCCTCCTCATCTTTTTCCACATCTCCCGGTGAAAGTCCGAACCCCATGTTCCAGTAGTTGGAGCCCGGTACAATCATCTGGCTGTAAAGGAAAAGGCGGTTGATGGCATCAAATGCCTGAACACTTCCCGCGCGGCGGGCCGCAACCACTGCAGCGCCGACTTTTTTCTGAAGAAGGCCGCCGTTGGCCAAGGAAACCATACCTGCACGATCAATCAACGCTTTCACCTCAGCAGTGACATTGGCAAAATAGGTGGGGGAGCCTATAATGATCCCGTCCGCTTCAATCATCGCTGCAATGCAATCATTCATACCGTCATTGGTTACCACGCATTTTTTATCCAGATTTTCAAAACATTTGAAACAACTGATGCAGCCCCGGAGATTTTTCCCGGACAGTTGGATGATTTCCGTGTCAATCCCCTGTTTGGAGATTTCTTCAAGCGCATAGGTAATCAATGTATTGGTGTTGCCTTTTTTTCTCGGACTTCCGTTAAATGCAACTACTTTCATTGTGTTTCCTCCTTTTTACAATTTTCCCTTGAGTAATTCAGGGCAAAGTCAACTTTAAGATGACGCCTTAAGTGGGTGCACGGCCAATAATTCTCCCTTGATATGGGCACAGCCAACAATTCCCCCCTTGGGGGCGCAGGGGAATGTCCTTTCATGTGTATGCGGAGTGACGTTTTTTCTCCGAATATCCCTAGTATCCCACTATACTCTGGAAAGAAAATTCCCCAAAACAAAAATTTTTCTTCTCCGAAAAAATGCCGGACTTTCAACAATGGATATTGCTTTTAAATTTTCATAACCGGACACAAACCATGGTTCTTTGCATGAAGGAACATCCCAAACCCAGTCCGGAGATTCAAGTCCCATTTCATCACACAAATACTCTATGGTTGAAGCCAATAAAGAATCAAATTTTTCATCGTTCAAATCAAAGGGGTTTTCAATCAACGCGCGATCATGTGTTCGTCTAAAATCATCAACAAACTCCATGAATGGAATCCGCCAATTATTACTGCTCTCTACCATAGCCTGCTTAGTCTCTTGAATGGTTTTGCATTTCATCAAAAATTTCCTCTAAAAAAAATTGAGTTGCGGGCTTTATTATCCTTCGAGGGTAATATTTATCTATTATTTTAATCGCTTCTTCTATTGATTTGATATTCAAATTTTTAATTAAAAATTCAATAGCTTTACTTTCAGTTCCATCTATTCTCGCTGAAAGCGATTGCATAGCAAGCATTTATTCCGAATCCGCCGCCATGACTACAAGATTGGATAAATTCAAAAAGACTTTCTTGGGATGATCAACGAGAAAACCTTTTACGCCATCATTCAACCAATCATCTGCCAATTCGTATTCAGTCGAAATCTCTTTAGCAGCACGTCGTATGATTTCAGCAGGCTGAAAGACCGCGTCAACATCTTTGGTGCTTGGCCTTGCATCGAATACAAGACACATAACGGCACCACCATATAAACAAATTTCACCTTTGACATTTTTGTGCCGCAATTTTTGATTTAATAGATTTAAATATTTGATTATTTCATCTTTTAGCATGCTTCTTCCAATTCAAAAAAGTTAAGTTTGAATGACAGTTGTATAAATTGCCGAATGGCGTTAACTGTATATTCTAATGCGAACGCTGCGGCTTAGCAGCCGTGGCGATCTTTCACGGTCTGCTTTGCCGCTTGATAATCATTGAATTCGATGCATAATACGCCAACGAATCATTAAGAGTTTTGGCAACATCATAAATGAAGCCATATTCTGGCAATCAATAATTTCCATACTCGAGATACTCAAGCTTTTTTAATTTGTAGGTGTCACTGAATAGTTTAATAGCATTGAATTGATGTTTAGATAACTTGACCTCTCTCCCGAGTTTTCTTTTTCTACACTCAATCAGCAATGCCTCTAAATCATGACCATATGGTTTACTCTTGAGAACTTTAGTTTCATAGCCTTTAGCAGCCAAGTAAGATTTCAACGATAGCTCAATTGAATGACCAACGAGATAATATGCTGGCAATATCAAACTGAAATCAATTTTTCTTTTACTACTTCGCTGAGGACTTTTCACCACATTTGCGGCAGTTAAAAATTCCTTTGCGTGGCTCCAAAAGCCGAATGATTTATTTATAGCCATAGACGTTCAACGCGTTCCTCACCCGACTGGTTTGAAACGGAGCGGAAAACCAGTCGGTTGCAGGAAATTAGGTCATGGTGCGAAATACATTACAAATGCATTAATTTCAGGGATGAATATAAGCTCTTTTGGCCCTGTAAGTGGATTACATGAAATAGATAAAGTATCCACACCTTGAGTCAATCGGGAAGTTGCCGCTTTAATAATAACCTGAGCTTTCTCACCTGTAATATTATATTTAGTTTTAAGCTCATCTTGAATATTGTTTTCTATATATTTTTTTAACCAGTAATCATCTTTTCTCCATACTTCTTCTGATATTTTACCTTTCCCGACAATGCCATCTGGTAAGTCTTTAAAATAATAACTTGTTTTTTGGATTTCATATGAGTCTCCATTATTTGAATAGTAATAAGGATCATTAAAAAAATCATCCAACCATGAATCGTCGCAAGAGTGATGAAAAATTATCTGCTCTCCCATCTTTACCGACAATTTCCAATTGAATGGTTTTTTAATATTTTCACCATAAATAATAAGATGCAGCGCTTCTTGTTTGCCATCGGAATTGAAATCAGCTTTTTTGAAAAATGATTTTTGTATAGTAGTTTTTGCATATGCATTAATACAAGACGCTGCTACTATAACAGCAAGGCATGCAATGATGATTTTGGTTTTATATTTATTCATTTTGACCTAACCACTTATTTACAGGTAAATTTTCCCTGATAGTAACCCACATAATTATAGGGAAAATCTTGAATTCATGTCCTGTCTTCTATTTGATTTAATCTTATTTTTAACTTTCAGCATAATATTACATGTTGGAAATTATTCAACACTTTTTTTATATGATAACAAATTGTTATTCAGCCTTTTAAAATTAAAAAACCACAAGCTTCAAAAATGAATTAAGAGTATCAAATCAGTGTTGGGTTTCACGATTACGGTTTGTTCTCCGGAAGGCTTGCAGTGGAAATGATGGAGATGTTACGAAACGCGACGGCCTGGATCGTTCAACCGCAACCTACGATTTTTCCGGAGCATGGAATGCGGTGGCCGGAGCGGAATGAATGATTTTATAGCGGAGTCGTTCACTGTCTGAATGGATTAGGGATCGTTGGCAAAAAACAGCTTTGTTTCCCGGTTGCTGTTTGATTCCGATATTTGGGAAGCATTGAGAGCGTTCTTTACATTTTACACACCTGTTTTTTGCTTACGAGCCCTTATTCATGAGTTTGAACGACGCAGTCTTAAAATTATTCATGGAGCTGGGTGGGATTATTGAAGAATACCCTTCTATTGGGGGATTATGAAGAAGATCCCTTGTTTGGGGGCAAGGCAATTATCCACTTGAATGATGGGTTCGCCGCTCCAGCTATTGAGCGGCAAGCAATTCCTCCCGGACGACACGGCGAATAACCTCTTCGAAAGACTGTTCCTGATGCTCCATATATGTTCGGAGGGCATCGTTAAGCATTGTCTGGTAGTTACCCCCACCTTGTTCCTCAACCTTGGAACGAAACCAGTCAATAATATCACGATCAAGTCGAATCGTGATCCTGACTTTATTCCCGGGTGTGGGGAT
>CAYTGW010000120.1:0-12849 GCA_964437395.1 uncultured Desulfocicer sp. | reverse complement strand
TACACATTCGCCCAGAGATTCGATTGCATTCACAACGCTCCTGACATTCCCGGCCCCATAATCCAATAAAGTTATCATCTTTTTTCCCTGCTGCGGTCTTCTTAACGATCTGAAAAAGACTTGCCTTTGCTTTGTCTATAAAAAAATTACCCCTCTTTTTTTCCTCTGATTGACCATTTTGATATTGTAAAAAGAAAATAGCTTATATGCTTTTTTTGTACAATTGAAAACAAAAAAACATGGCGATTCAAATTCTGAATGCCCCCCTTGTAATCCAGTCTTTCATGGTTATATTGACGCTTGCTTTTTCATCTTTGCTTTTTTTATGACACTTATATTTAGGGAAAAAAATGAGTCAAATCAATAATCCGAGTATTCGGAATATCGCAATTATTGCCCATGTTGATCATGGCAAAACCACCCTTGTTGATGCCATGTTTAAACAAAGCGGTCTTTTTAGGGCCAATCAGGATGTTGATGATCGAATCATGGACAGCATGGATCTGGAACGGGAAAGAGGCATTACCATTGCTGCCAAAAACTGCTCAATCAACTGGAAAAAGGTCCGGATTAATATTATTGATACGCCTGGTCATGCAGACTTTGGGGGTGAAGTGGAACGGGCGCTTTCCATGGTTGATGGTGCGATCCTTCTTGTTGATGCATCGGAAGGGCCCCTTCCCCAGACAAGATTTGTACTGAAAAAAACCCTGGAGGCCGGACTCAAGATACTTGTTGTAATCAATAAAATCGACCGGAAAGATGCAAGAGCCGCAGAGGTTCTGGACGAAATCTATGACCTGTTCATCGATCTTGAAGCAACTGACCAGCAACTTGATTTCACTTACCTGTATGCAGTCGGCCGCGAAGGGATTGTAAAGAAACAACTGACCGATACGACAGACAATCTCCACCTTCTCTTTGATACCATCCTGGAAGAAATTCCATCGCCATCCCATGACCCTGAAGAACCATTTCAGATGCTTGTTTCAGACCTTGGATATTCCGATTATCTTGGAAGGCTGGCTATCGGGAAAATTATCAACGGTTCTGTGAAATCAAAAGAGAATCTGATCTGCATCAATGCTAAAAAACAGCAGATCCCCTTGCGGGTTACAAAAATTCAGACCTATCAGGGATTGATCTTTCAACCGGTTGAATCCGCAGACCCGGGTGATATTATTGTTCTTTCAGGGATTGAAGATGTGAAGATCGGGGATACCATATGCACCAGCAGCCACCCCAAAGCCCTGAAACGGATCAATGTGGATGAACCCACCATTTCCATGAAGTTTACCATCAATGACGGTCCGTTCAGCGGAATGGAGGGCAAATATGTTCAATCCGCCAAAATCCGGGAACGGCTTTATAAAGAAACCCTGATGAATGTGGCAATCCAGGTTGAAGACCTGGAACAAAGGGACAGCTTCATTGTCAAAGGAAGGGGTGAATTTCAGCTTGCCATCCTCATCGAAACCATGAGACGGGAAGGATTTGAATTCTGTGTTGGCCGGCCGGAAGTGATCTATAAATATGATAACGGACAGAAGCTGGAACCCATCGAGCAATTTTTTGTGGATTGTGAAGAAAGCTACCTGGGGATTGTTACGGAAAAACTGTCCATTCGAAAAGGAAAGATGACCAACCTGGTGAACAACGGAACCGGAAGGGTCAGAATGGAGTTTTCCGTTCCTTCTAGATCTTTAATTGGATACCGGGATGAATTCCTCACCGATACCAAGGGAACCGGGATCATGAATTCCAGTTTTGCAGGATATGATGTTTACAGGGGAGACTTCCCCACAAGATACACCGGATCCATTGTTGCAGACCGAAAAGGGGACGCGATCCCTTACGCCCTGTTCAATCTGGAACCACGGGGAAACCTGTTTGTCCTGGCGGGAACAGCCTGTTATGAGGGAATGATTATCGGAGAACACAACCGGGAGACCGATATCAATGTCAATCAGGCCAAAACCAAAAAGCTGACCAACATGCGCGCATCAGGAAAAGATGATGCGGTTGTCTTGTCTCCGATCAAACCCATGACCATTGAAAGTGCCCTGAACTTTATCCGGAATGATGAGGTTGTTGAAATCACACCCAAATCCATTCGACTCCGGAAAATTATTCTTTCCGCGCAAAAAAGGAAATCTTCCCACTGGGATTGATTGAAATTAAAACTTCGCCATCCACTCAACAATCTCTCCGGCAAATTTTTCTCCGCAGTCTTCCTGAAGAAAATGGCCGCCGCCCTTGATGGTGGTATGGGGCTGACCTTTGGCGCCTACCACCTTTTTCTGAAATACCTGATCTCCTCCTCGGGTGATCGGATCTCCATCGCTGAACATGGTAATAAACGGTTTGTCAAAACTGCTCAACACCTTCCATGCCTCCTGATTTGCCGATGCAGAAGGATCATCCAGGGCGATGGTAACAAGGGATGGAAGAATTCGTGCACCCTCTTTATAGGCATCTTCGGGAAAAGGGGCGTTATAGGCAGCGATCACTTCACTGGTCAAGGGTTTCTGGCATCCCATGGCGACAATGAACCCGGCATCGAAATCCGGCACCTCCAGAGAAAATTTCCGCCATTTCAGAAATGCATCGGTTATCCGGGTCTCGCCTGTCGGCAATCCGGTGTTGGCAGCTACGATTCTTGAAAACCGATCCGGATGGTTTGCGACCAGCCTCAAACCGATCAACCCGCCCCAGTCCTGACAGACCAGCGTGATCTTCTCCAGTCCCATCCGGTCCAGCCACGCCTGCATCCACTCCACATTCCGCTGATAGGTGTACTCTTTTCGATCCGATAGTTTGTCCGAACGGCCAAATCCCACCAGATCCGGCGCAACGGCCCGATACCCGGCATCGAGAAAGACCGGAATCATCTTCCGGTACAGATAAGACCAGCTTGGCTCTCCATGCATCAGCAATACCGGCTCAGCATCTTTCGGGCCTTCATCCACATAATGAATACGCAGTTCGCCGCCCGCCCCATCCGGTATGTTCAAGTAATTCGGATGATAAGGATAATCCGGAAGATTCAAAAAGCGGTCATCGGGTGTTCTTAGACTTTTCATAGCGCCCCCCCTGTCCGTTTATGATTAGAGTTTCATTTTACGTTGTCGTAAATAGTAAACAAAACCATAAATTACAAGGTGCGACTCTGTCAAGAATTGTTCACGATATGTTGATCCAATCAGAACAATAATGGTGAATAAGAAGAAGGCTTATGCAATTGGAATACCTGCAAGGCATTCTTCGAAAAGCTTCCCCCGCCGTAATATTTCTTTAATCAAAATCTGATCTGCTTCAACAATACTGCCTTTCAATAATACTGCCAGAATTTCAATCCTTTTCTTTTCATGCTGATCAGTTCTTCATTGGAAACTTTTAACCTGTAAGCAAGTGTTTCTGCAAAGATACGATAGAGCATGTGATAGATAGGTGATTTATCGCTATCAGCCAATTTATTGATATGGGTGGTGTCGATTGCCAGGCAGACTACTTCATTATCGGCAAAGACACTGGCTGTTCTGGAGCAATCTCCGAGAAGGCTCATCTCACCAAAAATATCTCCCCGTTTATCCAGAATAGCCAGTTCTTTCTTTTTTTTAACAATCCGTGGCCGTCCGTAAATCAATATGTATACGTGGCCGTCAAAACTTTCTTCTGCAATAATCTGTTCACCATTTTTATATTTTCGAATCTTGCTATAGGTCAGCAGTTTGCGAAGATCTCTTTCCTTAAAAGGAACAAGTGTCCGAATGCCCTTCAGCTCACTCATAATCTTCTGATTGCCTTCCAGGTAGGTGGATTCGATCATTTCCTAAACCTCTCTTGCTTAATAAAAATGTTAACTCTCCAAACAGACATCCTAAAATCTTTTTATCCTATGACATCAATCCACTGCTGTTTTGAATACTATTTGAACTTCTGTACCCTGTTGTTTCCGGTATCCAGTATGAATACTCCCTTTGAGGTTACCGATATCCTTGATGGCTCCATGAATTCTCCGTTTCCGGAACCGGTTGTACCCCACTCGTATTGATATTCACCATTCAAGTTAAAAACCTGAATCCGATTATTCTCATTACCATCTGTTGCATACAAAAGGCCGCTGTCACTGATATAAATATCATGACTACCCCTGGAAAATTCGCCTGTACCATTTCCGCCGGAAACCGTTCCGATATTCATCAGAAAATTCCCACTTGAATCATATTTACGGATGCCGTCAGTAGTGGTCAGGTAGATGTTGCCCTGGCTGTCAATATCAAGACCGGTAATAATGGAATTAATCCCTGGTATGACTTCTCCGATAAAAACCCAGTCCGGTGTGAATTTGAAAACTTTCGAACCAAACACAATTCCTCCATCAAACCAGATATTGAAACTGGACACATACACAATACCCTGATCGTCTACTGCAACATCCTGTACAGAACTGAGTGACTCATACCCTCCGCCATAACGCGGCAACTCCGATATCAAAACACCGTTGGTATCAAATTTTTTGATGCTGCTTGATCCTGAATCCACTATATAGACATAGTTGTCCGGGCTGATTGAAATCCCCTGAGGATCATTAAAATCCAACCATTCTGACAGAAGAATTCCATTTTCATCAAATTTTTTTACGCTGTTATCAGAAGGAGACGAAACATAGACATTGTTGCTGCTGTCAACAGCAAGGCCTTTTGCGCCATTGCCAACACCACTCCATTCCAGTTTATAGACAGGAATACCGGATGGATCTTCCGTTTCCTGCTTTTTGGCAGCATACAGCTCAAACAGATCCCACTTCTGGTTGGAACCGGTTACATGACTGAATTGCAGGCCCGGTTTCCACGCAAAAACATGATCAAAATTGCAATCATTATCCGTGTCCAATGAAACCTGTCCAGTAGTACTGTTATAATCGACAAGAAGGGTATCCCATCTTCCGGAAAAATGCAGAGGAATGGGTTTATCTGCGATTTCCGGCCAGGCTGTTATGGAAAACTGTTTTTTGGTGATCTGCCTTTTCCGCTGTTGAATGGTGATTTTCTGATAGGAAAATTCCAGTTCTTCACCATTTGTAAATTGAATTGTAAATACAGGAGACTGATGTTGCCATGCATGAAAACGAAGGATGATCCGAAAATCCGTCAGGTTCTGATCGATGTAATCCATGGAAGTAATGGTATCGTATTTCACATGAACCCATCCTTTTCCTTTCATCATCAGAACCCTTCCGTTTTCTGTGGACCAGTATTCTTTATTGAAAGTGTCAAAATGATCACTGTATACAAGCGGTAATTCAGTACTACAACTGACAGGAGAGATGGTATCTTTTTTCTGACAAAATCCGGAATGGTTCGCATACACGGATTGAGTGGACACAAAAACCAGGATTGTCGCCAAAATTATCTTGTAACTACTTTTCATAAAGCCATCCTCCTTCTTTGGTGAAAACTTTTGCTATCAAATGCCCAATAACAGCTATTGATTGTGAGCAAAAAGTTAGCAAGAAGCATTCCAAGGCCACTATATCAAAATTTTTCTTTTTTATTATGGTCTGTTATCTGTTAAACAGGCAGGCAATGGGAAAGGCGGGAGTAATCTTTTTGTATAAGGAGGTGTGTCATTTTCTATTCACATCTTCTTTTGATCTGAATGCGGAAAGAATTTTTTTTGTGATGTCATTTTTTAACAAAATCCGGATAAAGCTCAGCCATGCATTCCGGGCATATACCGTGGCTGGCTTTAACACTGGTGTATTCCATGAGGTAGTTCTCCAAAACCATCCATGAATCGTCTTTCCTTGGATCACTATCTGCCCTGCGAATCTTTTTGCATTTCGCACAGATCGGCAGGATGCCGCGCAGCGCTTTAATTTCATTCAGCGCATTTTCCAAATCCTGATTGAGTTTTGTCAGTGCTTCATTTTTTTGGGAAAGAATACTGTTTTGATTTTCCAACTGTTTTTTTACAGCCTTCAATTCAAGATGGGTTCTTACCCGTGCCAACAACTCCTCTGAATTAAACGGCTTGGTAACATAATCCACTGCTCCTAGCTGAAAACCTTCAATCACATCTTCAAGCTGAGCTTTGGCGGTTAGAAATATGATAGGGATTTCCTGCCATTTTGTTTCTTTTTTAATGTTTGCACATAGTTGGAAACCATCCATATTCGGCATCATTACATCCAGCAAAATCAAATCAAATAATTCTTCTTCCAGAATGGATAATGCCTGACCACCACTTTTGGCATAAGATATAGCATAACCTTCCTTACGCAGCAAGTTACCAAAGACCTGTATATTTATTGCGATATCATCGACTATCAGAATTTTAAAAGGGTCCATGATTGTCACCCGCGGATTGCTGTCTGTTTCAGTTGTTCTACCAAAGACGGAAATGCTTGCAGTTGATTTTGAATTTGATCCACGTCAAATGCCCTGCTGAAGGAGGCAAGTTTCTCACCAAATTCCAACAAAGGTAAAATACCCGTTTCATCCCCCAGTTGTTCAATCTGTCTTGCAAACTTTTCGATGGTGTCAATATCTTGGCTTTTCTTTATTTTCTGCCATTGGTCCATCAGATGTCCTTCCAATTGCGGTATTATTTCTGCAAGCCCTGCAATCACATCAGAAGGCAATTTGGTTAACATCGATTCTGTAAAGGCTGCACACTCTTTTTTCTCCAATGAAACCCGCAAAGGCGAATGGATATGATCCGGTAGCGTGGTATCGATAATTTCACTGTTGTTGCAGGTACTGACGGTATCGATAATTGTCAAACCATTTAGTGCAATTTTGAAACAACTACCTTGCCCGACAATGCTTTGGACGGTGATCTGACCTCCCATCATTTCGGTCAAACTCCTGCATATCGCCAAACCCAGACCGGTACCGCCATAACGCTTTTCATCTTGACCCGGTATCTGGGTAAAATGTTCAAAAATATGTTCTATAGCATCCTGCGGGATACCGATACCGGTATCGGTAACGGTTATTTCTAGATCAATCTGATCCAGGGAATGATGGCCAGTTTGAACGACATCAATTGTAATCTCACCGTGATCCGTAAATTTTATTGCATTGCTGATGAGATTATAAAGCACTTGCCGCAAACGGTTTCCATCAATGACAACACTGCTGACCTCCTTCTCCCTCGGTAACTGAACAACCAGCCTCAAACTTTTCTCATTAGCCTGCATGTAAAAGGTCTGATAAATATCACTAAAAAAACTTTTCAGATGAACCGGTTCGTAATGAAGATTCATTTTACCGGCCTCGATTTTGGAAATATCCAGAATATCGTCAATCAACGTAACCAGGTTTTTTCCACTGACTTTAATTGACTTCAAATAATGAAGTTGTGTTGCATCATTAATCGATGCCGCCAATAGATTGGAAAATCCCATAATAGCGTTAATCGGCGTACGAATTTCATGGCTCATCTTGGCCAAAAAATCACTTTTGGCCTGATTGGCTGCTTCTGCTGCCTCACGTGCCCTTTCCGCTCGTTCGCGTTTGATATGTTCACTGATATCAACAATTGATCCCTCATAGTAAAGCAGCTTATCCTTCTCATCATAAATCGCCCGGATAGAGGTGGAGACATCTAGAATCCGACCGTCTTTCTGCCGGATCTGTGTTTCAAAACCGGCGATGTGGCCGAGACTTTTCAATTGTTGATATTTTTCCCGGACCTGATCGATATGGACAATAGATTTTCTTAATGCATATACACCGGCAGCCAGCAGTTCTTGTTCGGATGAATACCCTAAAAGCCTTACCAATGCTGGATTTACGGTTATAAAACGTTCGGTGACCGGGTCCATCTGAAACAGTCCCTCAAATGCATTTTCAAAAATCCCCCTGAAGGTTTCCTCGGCCTTTTTTAATGCCATCTGACTCAGGTTAAGCTGCCGTGACATCTGGTTAAAGGCGCGTCCGACTTCACCGATTTCATCTTTCGCATCCATCTCCACGGTTTGTCCCAGATGTCCCCGTTGTAACCCTTCGATCGCTTTATGAAGCAAACCGATCGGACGGATAACCGAACGTGACAGGATAAAATTCAACAAACCCAGCATGAGAACCAATGTCGCCGTTACAAAACCAAACAGGACAAAATTGAAGGTGCGCCTTTCTTTGTCCAATTCAGCAAAATCATAAAAAATCCGGATAAAACCGATCTTTTCACCGATCACTTGGATCATGGTAGCATACTCACCGACTGACTGCCCTTTCAGATCCAGACGTCTGAACTGAGCCGAAGTGGACATCAGTCGCATTTCATCAGTGGTTAAGTCATGGGAAAACTGATCATCCGTAGCCAACACCAATTTGCCATCCGGACCGAGTACACTGGCAGCAATGATTCCATCAACCTTGATGAAATCTCCAAGGGTTGCCCTCAAGGCTCTTTGTTGTTTGGCGAACAATTCATTTGCCAGCGTTTCCCTTTGTTGTTGATACACGCTGTCCAGCAGCAGATGAACCTTTTTCACAAATCCTGCCTGGCGTCGGCGTTCTAAGGGATACAAAACCAGTATGGTAATAAGAACAAACAGAGCCGCTGTAACAAACAAGGCCAGATTGATTTTAAATTGCAGCCGTTGGGTGTTGAATCGCTTCATGATCTAACAAGTTGAGATAAAAGATTACTGCTCCGGACTAAGGGTTTGTAAATAATATGCACGACCATTCTTAATTTCCATTATCACAGCACTTTTGACAGGATCACCATCTGCATTAAAGCTGATCTTACCGGTTACACCCTGAAAATTCCTGGTATGTGCCAGGGCATTTCTGACTTGGATACGATCCGTCACCCCGGCGCTCCTTATTGCATGGGCCAAAACCATCATTGCATCATAAGACAGGGCCGACCCCACACCAAAACCTTCGCGTTGTCTATAGCGCCTGACAAATTGTCTGGAATAGTTTTCTGTACTGTCCGCGGACCAATGGGAACAAAAATATCCCCTTTTCAATTGATTGCCGCCTTTTGTAAAAAAACTGTCTACGATCCAGCCATCCCCTCCCAAAGGGATAGAGCGGATACCATTATTCTGCATGAGTTTGGCAATATGACCGGTTTCATCATGTCCTGTAAAAAAAGCCACATCAGCGTTGGCCTTGCGGGCGGCCGCTATTTGTCCATCCAAATTCTGAACGTTGGATTTATATTCAATCTCTTTTATCATAACACCATTCAATAATTTAAAATTGCGGATGAAAATTTCCGACAGACCAGTGCTGTAATCATCATCCAGCTTGGTAAATACAATTGCTGTTGTGGCCTTCAGGTGCTGCCTTGCAAATTGTGCCATCACTTCACCCTGGAACCGGTCGGTAAAGCACACTCGGAAGATATATGATCCGATTAGCGTCACCTCCGGATTTGTCGACTGACAGGATATCATGGGTATACCAAAATTTTGGGCAACTTTTGCAATCGAAATGGAGTGGGAACTCCATGCAGAGCCTATGATGGCAACTGCGTTTTCTTTCTCGGCTTTTTCAGCGGCAACACTCGACCCGATTGGTGTACTCAAATTATCAATGAGAATCAAATTAATCTTCCGGCCGATCAATCCACCCGCGGCGTTGATTTCATCCACGGCCCACTTCACTCCGTTTACAGGTCCGGCATGCGCTTCGGTTGCCAGACCGGATAAGGCATAGATGGCGGCAACATTTATCACATCCTCTGCCTGGGCAATGGAAGTTGTTGAGAATGCAATCAACATCGCCATAATCCATAAAATGGTTTTCATAACGCATCCTCCCTCGGAAATTGTGACGTTTTGATCTTGAATTTTGACTTGTTACAAGCTTGTCAAGGTTGTATCGATTTTACATACTGAAAAGCACCATTTTCATGTTTTAAGATTATGATTTCCTTGTGTTGCGGATCACCATTGTGATCAAAACTGATCAATCCTGTGGCCCCTTCGAAATTGGATGTAGCAGCCAGTTGATCCCGAATCTTGCTTTTATCCATGCATGCACAGCGTTTGATGGCGTCTGCCAGCAGCATTACGGCATCATAAGCCAGTGGCGCGCTGTAGTTTTCAATATCCTTGTTTAAATACTGACGGTAAACTTCCTTAAGATGCACACTTTTTTTAAAGGGTACTCCCGGATGCCAGGGGGCGCTCTGATAACTCCCTTCCAATGCATTGCCGGCAACCTTATCAATTTCATCCCAGGCATCACCACCCAAAAAAGTGGAACGGATGCCCATAGCCGAGGCCTGCTTGATCAGCAAACCACTGTCGATGGTATATCCCGGCACATATATGACATCCGGTTGCAACGCTTTGGTGGATATCAGTATTTCTGAAAAATCAACTGCCTTGCCACGATAATCGTTATTGGCCAGAATCCGGCCGCCGCTAGCTGTAAAAGCATTTGAAAAAAAATCCGTCAGCGTTATACTATAAGTTTCATTAATATTTTTCATAACAACCGCTGTGCGCGCCCCCAGTGATATATAGGCGAATTTAGCCATAGCCTGGCCTTGAAAGGAATCCAAAAAGCAGGCACGGAAAATATAGTTCCCCACCAGGGTTACCGCCGGATTGGTGGAGCCGGGGCTTATCATAGGGATACCGGCTTCCTGCAGCAAGGGTGCCATCGCCAATGAATGCGAACTCCAATGGGCGCCGATCACTGCCGTTACATCATCTTTGATTGCTTTTTGGGCGGCAATGACCGAACCAATTGCGGTACTCTGATTATCATATATGAAAAGCTCGACTTTCCGCCCGATAATACCTCCTTTTTGATTAAGCTCATCAACCGCAAGCTGCGTCATGACGATTAACGGTTCATTATGGGTGGCAGCGATTCCGGATTTTGAAAAAATTGCGCCAATCCGAATGGATTGAGCTGCACAGGCCAAATCATCCGTTAACATGAACCAGAACAAGGTCAAACTTGCAAATACTATTTTTTGAATAATATGCGATGAGACATTACCATGCATGGTTTTCTCCTTTATCTGTGTGCCGCTGACTTCCCGGAATCCAATGAAAGGTATGTAAGGTGCTTGCCTTTTTTACTTGAGGGGGTACAATTTTTTCAATAAAAATAATGCCATAAGAAATATTTTCTGTCAATCATAATATTTGGATTGCTAAAACCGATACTTCCCTGCAACAATTTTCTGGTAAAGCACCCTGTTCAGGGGGTGTATTGTTTTTCACCCGGAAGAAGTACAAAAATTGGTTCAGCAAGCAAGCTGGGATCAAATCCTTCTTTGTGGAGCAAGGCCTTCTTAACCGTAAAGGTCGGTGTTATCTCGATCTCCTTTTTAAAGCGAATAAATTTGGGAATTGCATAGGCAGGCAAAATCTTGTGCAGTGTTTCAGCCAGCTTTTTCAGATCGAACGATTCCTCAGGAACAGAGGGGATGATCGCGACCATTCCCGCTCTGCCGTCTGTACCCGGGATCTTCACCCCATAGACCGCTGCTTGCTCGACGTGATCCAGAGAATTGATTGTCTCCTCTACTTCTGTTGTGGAAACATTTTCACCTTTCCATCGAAAAGTATCTCCCAACCGATCACTGAACTGAAAATGTTTGTACCCAAGATCACGCACAAAATCCCCTGTATTCAGCCAGACATCCCCCTGCTTGAACACATTCTCCAGATTTTCTGTTCCGATGCTTTTGGATCTGTATATCCTTGAAAAGGAACTTTTTCCGATATCTCTCCCAGTAAAATTCCGGATTCTCCCTTTTTTACCCGCTGCATCAAACCCTTCTCATCCAGGATCGGTTTTTCATTATCAATATCACATCGGACAATTGCATAAGGTGTCAGACACATACCGACAGTATTGTCGATATTGAACAGATTGACAAAAGCACAACCAAACTCCGTGGCACCATAGAGTTCGCAAATCTGCTGAATGGCAAACCGGAATTTGAACTCCTTCCATATATCCGGACGAAGTCCGCTCCCAATACATTTTTTCATAAGATTGGATTTATCATCCGGACTTTGAGGCTGGTTCAGCAGATAACGGCACAACTCGCCGATATAAACAAAGGCTGTGGCATGATATTTTTCTGCATCCTTCCAGAATTCACGGGCAGAAAATTTCCGGCGAATGGCAAACGTTGACCCTATGGAGGATGCCACTGACCAGCCCACACAAAAACCGGTTGTATGAAAAAGAGGAAGCGGGCAGTACAATACATCATCAGGCGCCATATTCATCAGCAACCTTCCGAGACCGAACATGGCTGCAACCCAGCGCCGGTTTCCCATGATGGCAGCCTTGGGCATTCCGGTTGTACCGGAGGTAAAAATATAACAGATGGGGTCCTTTGCCTGGATGGTGCCGGTAGTAAAAGGATTTTAAATCGGCATATTCGTAGCAGCACGAATCAAATCAATATAACCTTCGGGTGTAGGGCATTGACAGCTATCGGGCACAAATTAAAAGTCTCCTCCCCCACTCAGTTTCAAGTCATTTTTGACAGCTTCAAAGGCATCGATCAATTCTTCACCAATAATAAACTTCAATCCTTTTATCAGGCTGATGCTATGAAACAAAACCCTGTCCCGCTGATTTGTATTGATCAGGGAAGAGATAGCGCCAATTTTCGCAAGCGCACCGGCTACCATTAAAAACTCAGGACGATTCTCCAGCATGACGACTACGGATTCGCCTTTTTGTATGCCCATGGATAGGAAGTAATGGCAATATCGATTGACAGCTTCATTGAATTCCCTGTGGGTGATACTTTTATTATCACAAAGGATGGCAGGCCTGTCCGGATACAGACGTGCATTTTCTTCAAGCTTCCAGCCAAGAGACAGATAATCATCAT
>CAYTGW010000119.1:10320-12861 GCA_964437395.1 uncultured Desulfocicer sp. | reverse complement strand
TGGTCGAGGCGCCCCGGGGTACATTGATCCATCATTATGAAACCGATGCAAACGGCCTGATCGTAAAAGCGAACCTCCTGGTAGCGACTGTATTCAATTCCGCAGCCATATGCATGTCCATAGAAAAGGCCGCTAAAAAATTGATCAAAAACGGTGAAGTCAATGACGGGCTTTTAAATAAGATTGAAATGGCTTTCAGGGCTTATGATCCATGTTTTTCCTGCGCCACGCATAATCTCCCTGGAAAAATGCCGCTTGAGGTTATCATGAGAAATAGATCAGGCGATATCGTCCAAACAATCATACGGTAGTATAAAACATTATCTGTAGGGGCGGTTCGCGAACCGCCCTTTGCGAACCGCCCCTACGGATGGGAATGCAAAAGGAGAAAATAAATGACTGAAATTTTAAACTGCAAAGGCATGAAATGCCCGCAACCTGTATTAAAAACGGCGATTAAAGCCAATATTCTTGCGCCGGGGACAACCCTTGAAGTCCACGCGGACTGCCATTCCTTTCAACAGGATATTCAAAAATGGTGCAATGACAACGGCAAGGTGCTTATCAGCATTGTGGATAAGGGCGGCTTGAAAGTCGCGACAATCCAGTTATGATAATGATCTCTTTAAAAGAACAAAACCGCATTGTAGTAAGACAAAAGCAGCCATGATTGATCATTATGAACAAAAACTTTTAAATGCGTTTGTGACTGAAAATAGCGATCATCTTGAGAGCATTGAACCGGATCTGCTTGCCATGGAAAGGTCAGGGGCGGAAGTTTCAAAAGATATCCTGAACAGAGTTTTTCGCGCGATTCACAGCATCAAGGGTTCCTCCGGCTTTTTTAATCTATCCGTCATCATGAATTTAAGTCATGTTATGGAAAACCTCTTGATGTGCTTCAGGGATGGAGCACTTTTCCCTGACCCGGACAAGATTGACGCTCTGCTTTGCGGTGTCGATAAACTAAGGCTTATGCTGAATGATGTTCAAGCAAGCGACAAAGTTCCTATAGCAGATGAGATTGATAGAATTAATGGCTATTTGATCGGAACCAAAGGCGAAATCAAAAACAAGAAAGATGCAGGTATCAAAGAGGCATCCGGCAAAGGTATAGAGTTTTTGGAAGCGCTTCGTGTTTTTGAGCTTGAAGACGCGTTTTTAAATCTGGAAAAGGAAACCATCAAAACCACGGTCTCAGCCGGTATGTATGTTTATGCAATTTCCGCCCCCAACCTGCCGCTTTCAGATTTGGAATCATACGGTCAGATTCTGTTCCATGACCTTGATAAGGAGTCTTTGAAAAGCCGTCTGATTTATGCGACCGCTATGGAATCCGATCTCCTCTGCGATTTTATCAGTCTCCCCCAAGACAAGATTATCCTGCTCGAACGTGAAAAATTGCTTAAAGCCTTGGATGACAAATCGTTAGCCGTATTTATGGAAAAAACATCGCCGGAAACAGATCCAAAAAAACAAACGGTAAAGGATGCACAGAAGGATAAAGAAGCAGGGTCAGGTGAAACCATCCGAGTGGGAGCGGATATAATCGACCGTTTGATGAATCTTGTAGGAGAACTGGTACTTGCAAGGAATCAGTTAAAAAGGGAGCTGGAGAGTATTTATTTCCATGATCCCAAGGTCCGGATCGTCGCCCAGAACCTGAATACGGTAACAAGCAAAATCCAGGGGAAAATCATGCAAATGCGGCTTCAACCCATTGGCAGTTTATTTAATAAATTTCCAAGGCTTATCAGGGATCACAGCCACCGGCTTTTAAAAAAAGTCGATCTTAAACTTGAGGGAGAAGAAGTCGAACTGGATAAATCTTTAGTAAAAAGTCTTTTCGAGCCGCTCGCGCATTTGCTTCAAAACGCTGTGGTGCATGGCATTGAAAGTGAGGAAGAGCGGAAAAGTCTGAATAAGCCGGAAGCCGGTCAAATCGTTGTTAAAGCATTTAAGGAAGGGGGACTGATCACACTCGTTATCTCTGATGACGGCTGCGGAATAGATCCTGAAAAGATCGCGCTTATTTTTGCTTCCGGATTTTCCCCCGCGCATAAAGCTCCGGCCGGTGTAGATCATAAGACGGGAATGGATACGATCCAGAACAGCATTGAAAAGTGGGGCGGACATTTTGATATGGACAGCGAAATCGGCCATGGTACTACAATCAGGATGCGGCTGCCTTTGACGATAACGATAATTCCTTCAATTATTGTGGACGTTCGGGGCAAACGTTTCGCCATTCCTCAGGTCAATGTGACGGAAATCGTAAATATCAAGACGGGCGAAACAGGGCGGAGAATCGAAAAAGTTGGAAAGGCGGACGTGATGCGGCTAAGAGGAAAATTGCTTCCGCTTCTGAAATTGTCCGATGCACTCGACCATGATCGCAGCTTCATATCTTCAAATGGGAATGAAGCTGTTTTGGATGAAGAAAGCGGGAGGAACGAGATCAATGTGATTGTTATGCGAATCGGCAATAACAGAATGGGCCTGGTTGTTGACAATATTTTCGATACGGAAGAAATTGTGGTA
>CAYTGW010000119.1:3375-10310 GCA_964437395.1 uncultured Desulfocicer sp. | reverse complement strand
GGTAAAACCCCTTTCGGAATAGTTGAGGGAATGTCAATATTATGCGGGTTCAACCATCTTGGGCGACGGCAGGGTCGCCATGATCCTTGATGTCGCAGCTATAGCGCGTATCTGCGGGTTTCGTTTCGATGAGGCCGGCATGGAGGCAAAAGAACTGAAAACAGAAGAACAATCCAAAAAAGATGTAACAAGTAAGCCGTTTATTATATTCAACAACACCCATGATGACTATTTCGCAGTCGACTTGGAAGGCGTTTCAAAGATAGAGAAAGTCGGATTTAAACAAGTTTATCGCAGTGGTGACATGTTCTTCATGGATTATATCGGAAAAGCGCTGCCGCTGCTTTCCCTTGAAAAATTATTTCATGGAGCTACAGAGCTTGAAGAAGTGAATGAGTATTATGTAATCATTCCAAAAAATGAAGAATTACGGAAAGGAATACTGGTGTCGCAGATGCCGGATGCAATCCATACGGATGTGGAAATCAAAAGCTATCCGTCAATTCCGCAATGCATTACCGGGGTTGCTTTTATCGGACATAATCTGGTCCGGTTTCTGAATCTTGATGAAACGTTTAGGATGTCCGAGGAACAACAGAAATATTCGTGAGAGATGCAGGTTATGAACTTTCGAATTCGTGAAGCGAATCTGAACAAAAAGTGTCCTTTTGAAAAGCATTTTCGTCAGGCTCAAAATTTAATATAAGGAGGCAAATCATGAATTTTTTAGTTGTCGATGATCAATCAACCATGCGCTCCCTGGTAAAAGGGATGTTGAACAAGATGGGATACAAAGATGTGGATGAAGCTGATGACGGTAGTGTAGGATTGAATAAGCTGAAACAAAAGTCATATGGTCTTGTGATTTCGGACATCCATATGACCCAAATGTCAGGGCTTGAGTTTTTGAAGGAAACAAGATCGACATCTGCGATCAAGGACGCCAAATTCATGCTGGTAACCACCGAAAGCAGCAAAGTAGCCGTGCTTGAAGCAATCAAGTATAAGGTGAACGGCTATATCTTAAAACCGTTCACCTTTGAAGCCTTTCTGGAAAAATTGAAGCTTCTGGGAATTGAGCCAATTGCCGTTACGGACAAGCCTGAGGTTCAGGCCTGGGGATCAGAGACGGGAACACCCTCAAGTTAAGGTGGACTGAAATTGCAGACCGGCGTAGTTTCATTCGAATGCGGCAATACACTCGTGCCTTTACATCAAATAACATAAAAATTGAAAGTCCGCCGCAACTCAACGATTAAGACTTATAAGGAATGAAAAACTGTGAAAAATTCAAATAAATTTATCATCGAATTACGATCCCGTTTCCTTGATGCAATCAATAATCTCTTGATGCAGATGATGAATCCGGATTTCGGTTCGGATACCGAAACAAAGGAGCAATTGATCATGAGGTTAAAAATAGAGGCTGAATACCTGGAAAAAAAACGGAACGGGATTCTATCAGACATTGAAAAACATCTTTCAGAAAAATGATATTGCTTTGACTTATATTTTAATCCAAGATGTTAGAAGCATACAAATACCTGGAATTGATTCCGGCAGAAAAGAATGGAAATCTGGCCGTAAGAAAAAATAATTTTGAAGATTGACCGTTGCAGAATATTTCGATATACTGCGGCGCATGTTAATCGGCTCGTCGAATTTTGTCTTTCCTTGTTTTATTCTCATTCTCGTCCTATGATGATCACTCAAAAATCAAACAACCATAAATATAAACCGGAAATATGGAATTATCATGAATAATATCAACAGAATTCTGATTGAAAAACCCAACCTGGAAGAACTGACAAAAAAATATACTGTTGTAGATCTCCACTTTCACTCCAATCATTCTGATGGAAAAAACAGCATTGATCAGATTGCAAAAACAGCAGAAAAGCTGAATATCGGTATTGCCATAACAGACCATAACGAAATCCAAGGGGCTGTTGAAATCAGTAAAAACCAGAATATTGTAAGCATCCCCGGGATTGAAGTCACTTCCAAGGAAGGGGCACATATCCTTGTATATTTTCGAAAAATTACGGATTTAAAAACCTTTTACAAAAATAATATCCAGCCCAATCTGGGCCATGATAAAATGAGTTCCATCTCTCTTCATCTTCCGGAAATTATCAAAACTGCAAAATGTTTTGACTCCCTGACAGTGTTTCCTCATCCGTTTGGCAGCGCCTATGCCGGTGTTTGCAATTCAAGCCTTTCAGCAGAACAACAGGCTTCCCTTCTGAAATCAATTGATGGGATTGAGGTGTTGAATGCCGGTAATTTGAAAAAATCAAATCTGCGAAGCGCCATGCTGGGATTCAATCTGAATAAAATCGTTACCGGTGGAAGTGACGGCCATGCTGTCAGCCATATGGGAAAAGTTGTCTGTTATGCGGATTGCACGAACACCCGGAATGATTTTTTTGATGCCCTGAAAAATCGTGAAAACAAGGTGATCGGAAAAGAGATCAGCATGATTCGTAAAGTCACTTCCAACAGTATGAAACTGAAAAGCAACTTTAAGAATTACCAGAATATAATTGAAAAAAACATTCAATATGGCCGTGCTGTTTTGCATCGGAAATCCAAAATGCTGCGTGAAAACTTCAGCTTGAAAACATTAGCCGGATAAAACAGGATGAATGATGCACATGAAAAAGGGGGATGATTCCCCGCCGGATCGATTGGTGGACCGCAACAACAGACACCTGGATTATCTTCGGGTATCCATAACCGATCACTGCAACCTGAACTGCACCTATTGTCTGCCCTTTTCACGCCAGTCCAAACAGTCTCATCGTGACATACTGCGGTATGAAGAACTTTTACACCTGATCCGGATCTTCAGGGATCTTGGAATTTCAAAGATCCGGATAACCGGAGGAGAACCACTGGTTCGAAAAGACATCATTCCATTTCTTTCACAGCTCCATGAAATCAGAGGGATCGATGATCTTGCCATGACAACCAACGGCCTGCTTTTACAGGATCATCTGGTTAAAATCAAGTCCGCCGGGATCAGGAGGCTCAACATCAGCCTGGATTCACTAAATCCAGGAAACTATCACAGAATCACCGGTCATGACGTATTTCAAAATGTATGGGAAGGGATTCTTGCAGCTGAAAAACTGGGTTTTCATCCCATCAAAATCAATGTGGTTGCACTCCGGGGGGTCAATGATTATGAATTAACCGATATGGCAAGGCTCTCTCTTTCCCATCCATTTCATATCCGGTTTATTGAATATATGCCGATTGGTGATTCTGCCCTGCAACTGGAAAAGCCTCTGTTCACCCCGGAAATACAGGAACGGATCTCATCATTGGGAGAGCTTTATCCGGTTGAGCGGGGGAAAATGGATGGCCCGGCCAGACGGTTCCGGTTCAAAAATGCAAAAGGGGAAATCGGTTTTATCAGCCCGATCAGCCATCACTTCTGCCGGACGTGCAACCGGCTCAGGCTGACAGCCAGCGGATTTCTTCGCACCTGCCTGCTGTCCGATCATCAGACCGATCTAAAAACACCACTCCGGGCTGGTTTTTCAGACCAGCAGATTGCCGATGTGATTCTGGATGCCATCCTCCGGAAACCAACATCTCACGACCTGAACAGCAAACAGGCTGCTCAGGTCGCAAGCTCCATGTCCGCCATCGGCGGTTGAACATCCAAATCCTTAAAATGCTGCAAAAAGGCTGATCATCACTTCATAGGGCCGGATCTCTTCAATCGTCACCCTGGAAGAATTACGGTCATATTTCTGAAAATCGATTTCAGAGGCATCAAAACCAACCTCGATTCCCAGCGATACCTTCCGGTCCCTCATAAATTCAACACCAACTGCCCCGAGAACACCGGGAGAGGCGCCGTCAACATAATCACCGGCTGCCAGATGATACATGACTCCTGCCCGGGCATAAGGGGCGATACTTGAATCCGGAAACAGCGTAAAACCAAGATTCGCATTTACCGGAAAGGTAAAAAAATAGAAATTATCATCCGCCCCGGCGGTCATAAGATAACTCATGGGGCCGAATCCTGTTCCGATCCGAAAGCCGGAACCAAACTCATAATAGGGTTGAAAAGAGATCCCTACCGGAATATTCCAGCTATCTTCCGCTGAATATCCTTCTGCCTCGAGATTGTCTTCATACAGATCCACAACATCCCCATAACCGGTCACGCCCGTAAGCCCGACCGGAAAACGCCACCCTTTTGCTTCCGCAGATCCGTTCATACAGACAACAAAACACAGGATTCCAAATACAATGCAGCAGTTCAATTGAAAAAATACCGGAAACCGTTTCATCTGATCCTCCATACCTGTTTGATGATACTGTAAAAAGTTCCGATTCCGTCTCTCCTATGAAAACGGGTGCAATCAAAACCATTGGTTCGGCAGTATCCACAAAAAAAACCATGGTGTCAACAGATGGATGAAATTTTCAATCACCTAAGGTTATGATTGATATTTTGATTAAAAAATGCAACTGTTGCCTCATTCAAATCTTTATGCTGCGGCATCTGTCAGACCCATTCAGGAGCTGAAAAATGTTATATGAAGAAGAGGCATTACACTACCACAAATTCCCGCGTCCCGGAAAAATCGAGGTCGTCCCGTTAAAACCCTGTTTTTCCCAATATGATTTAAGTCTGGCATACACACCGGGCGTTGCCGCCCCGTGCCTGAAAATCAAAGAAAATCCAGACAAATCTTTTGAATATACATCCCGGGGAAACCTGGTGGGTGTGATCACAAACGGCACCGCAGTCCTGGGCCTGGGAAACATCGGCCCGCTTGCCGGAAAGCCGGTAATGGAAGGCAAGGCCGTCCTGTTTAAACGGTTTGCGGATATCGATGTCTTTGATATTGAAATCAACACCAGTGATCCGGACGAATTCATCCGTACCGTAAAAAGTCTCGAACCCACGTTTGGCGGTATCAATCTTGAGGATATCAAAGCACCGGAATGTTTCTATATTGAAGAGCAACTGATCGCCCGGATGTCCATACCGGTTTTTCATGATGACCAGCATGGCACCGCCATTATATCTTCCGCTGGTCTGCTGAATGCCTGTATCCTGACGGATAAAAAACTGGAAAACCTGCGCCTGGTTATCAATGGCGCTGGCGCAGCAGCCATTGCCTGTGCCAGATTGTATATCCAGCTCGGTATTCAGAAAGAAAACATCCTGTTTGTGGATTCAAAAGGGGTTATCTACAAAGGCCGCGAACAGGGCATGAATCTGTTCAAGGAGCAATTTGCCGTTGATACAAGCTGTCGAACCCTGCAAGATGCAGTCAAAGGAGCAGATGCCCTGATCGGATTATCCGTCAAAGGGGCATTTTATCCTGAATTATTACAGACCATGAATGCAAAACCGATTATTTTTGCACTGGCCAACCCCGAAGCGGAGATCGATTATCATGAAGCCAAAAAGGCAAGGCCCGATGCCATTGTTGCCACCGGACGTTCGGACCATCCGAATCAGGTCAACAATGTTCTGGGCTTTCCCTTTATTTTCAGAGGAGCGCTGGATGTCCGGGCCACCAAAATCAATGACCAGATGAAACTTGCAGCCGTTCATGCCCTGGCGGAACTTGCACGCGAAGATGTTCCGGATTCGGTGATCCGTGCATATGGCGGATGTTCCATCCAGTTTGGTCCGGATTACATTATTCCCACCCCGCTGGACTCCCGGATTCTGTTAAAGGTTGCACCTGCAGTGGCCAAGGCTGCCCAGGAAAGCGGGGTTGCCCGGAATAAAATCGACCATCACAATGAATACATCCAGATGCTGGAAGCCAAACTGGGCCCGGAACGGGAAATCATCCGGAAATTTATCATCCGTGCCCAACAAAAACCAAAAAAGATCGTACTGCCCGAAGGCAATCAATCGGTCATTCTTCGCGCCGCTGCCCAGATCGTTCAACAGGGAATCGCAAATCCGATTGTCATTGGTAACAACGATGAAATCAAAACCCTGGCCCGGAATCTTCATATTTCTTTGGACGGTATCGACATCCTCGATTATCAGAAATCACCTCTTTTCAATGAGTTTTCCGAAAAACTATTTCAGAAACGGGCCCGAAAGGGATGGTCATTGGCGGAAACCAGAAGACTGCTGAGAAGCCGGTATCTGTTTGGGGCCATGATGGTCAATGAAGGTCTGGCCGATGGTGCTGTTCATGGGGTGGACTGCAATTATCCTTATGCCATTCGTCCCATATTGCAGGTGACCCCTTTACTACCCGGCATCAAAAAGGCCGCCGGCGTATATCTGATGATTTTCAGAGACCGCGCCATGTTTTTTGCCGATACAACCGTCAATATCAATCCCAGTTCCGAAGACCTGGCCGAAATCGCCTTGCTGACGGCAGATATTGCCGGTTTCTTTGACATTACACCCAGAATCGCCATGCTGTCTTTTTCCAATTTCGGCAGTACAGATCATCCGGATTCCAGACGGGTGGCCCAGGCCGTGAAAATTGTCCGCGAAAAAAGCCCCCATCTGATCATCGATGGTGAAATGCAGGCAGATACGGCGGTTGTCGAAAATGTTTTATCCAGTGAATTTCCGTTTAACCGGTTGAAGACACCGGCCAATATCCTGATCTTTCCCGAACTCTCATCCGGAAACATCGCCTACAAACTTCTCAATCGCCTGGGAGGAGCAAAAGCAGTCGGGCCGCTTCTGATGGGAATCAGCAAACCGTTTAATGTTCTACCCCGTGGATCGGACATGGAAAACATTGTCAATGTCATTGCCATCACCGTCGCCCAGGCCCAGGAGTCTGAAAAAGGCGAATGCAGAATTGAGGAGGAGGGGTTGTGACTATGTCCGGATGTCATTTTATCCAGATGAGACAGGGTGGAAAGCTGAATCGGGTTATTCTTTCTCAAATCCCTGGTCTGAATTGGCTTAAAGA
>CAYTGW010000119.1:0-3357 GCA_964437395.1 uncultured Desulfocicer sp. | reverse complement strand
CTTGATATATTACAATTCATAAGATATTATTACCCTAACAGACTTTTGAAATTGGCTCCCTTATAAGAATGGATTTCCGACTGGAAAGAAAGATCAATGATAAATGGAGGAAGCTGTTATGCGTCATAAGGCCAGACTATTCATGAATGGTCGCAGTCAGGCAGTACGGTTGCCGGCGGTTTTCCGATTCAACAGCAAAGAAGTTTACATTCGAAAAGATCCGGTAACAGGCGATGTTATTCTATCGCGCAAACCAGGATCATGGGATGAATTCTTTAAGCTGTTGGAAACCATCGAAGTGCCGGAAGATTATATGAATGATCGTGACAACGAGCTACCGCCTGAACATGAACTGTTTTGATGGAGGATCGGATGCAGCTTTATATGCTGGACACAAACATGGCCAGTTATATTATAAAAGGTGAACCCATTGCTGTTAGAGAACACTTACGAAAGGTGCCGATGTCAAGCGTATGTATTTCCTCGATAACACAAGCGGAATTGCTTCGCGGCGCAGCGAGGAAACCAGATGCCAAACGCTTACCGATAGCCGTAAAAGAGTTTTTATTGAGGGTTGAAATTTTGCCCTGGGACTCAGATGCAGCAGAGATATACGCACATTTACGTACTGCCTGTGAAAGCGAGGGACTGTCACTTGGAACGATGGATATGTTAATAGCTGCTCATTCCGTTGCTGCAGGTGCAGTGTTGGTAACAAACGACCGGGCTTTTTATAGGGTTAAGCACCACTTGTCTTTAGAAGATTGGACAATATTTCCATACGACCATTGATCAAAAAGATTGTTGAAGAAAAAAAAACTGGATGCCGGATCAAGTTCGGCATGACGGGAGCAGCGGTATCTGTCACATGGGCAAATCCTGACTTTAGCCGGAACGATCATTGCAGTGATTTGAAACGATCTATGCGGGTTGTTTTTGAGATTCAGATTCTTTTCTTCTTGCAACTCCAATCAATCCAATTAATCCTGGAGCAAGCAAATAAAATGTATTTGGAAGAGGAACTGGATTTGTTCCATTTACAACATCATTTGGAGCAGGAAGGCTAAAATATCTATTGTCAGCTAATTCTTTGACATATCCATTGATTAATGCGCCAAGATCAGAAGTATCAATTGAAGGATCGATACCAATTCCAAAATTTCTCTCTTGACCAGCATATAATTCCATAGAACGATTATCTGTTTTTAGATCCTAGATTAGATGTTCCATCTGAATTTTGTATACTTGTATTGTACCATTCTCTTTCTGGTACGTTAAGATTGATTCCATAAGTAGGTGTTGTAAATTTCCATTCATTTCCGCTTAATAATGAATTATAAGTAGTATCCGTATTTTTGATTGAAAATTCACCTGTATCCCAGTCCATTATCAATCTATATCTCCCATCATCAGTAAATGTTTGGACAGGCGCTGAATATGCTTTTGAAGGGATTGAAGCGGCAGCGAATATTAATCCAACGTAAAATGATGTTTTTAATGTCTTTTTTATTGAATATGGTTTATTTGAAATTTCTTTTTTATCTGACATTTTGCACCTCGGGTATTTTCATGTTTATCATCCAGAGCGGATTTCAAAAGAGCATTGCAGTCAATCCTCCTGAATCCGTGGGCCTGCGGAAGCGCACAGCGCTGTTTCGTGCATTTCCATCCCTTTTTCCGGGAACCGGCTTTGGTCCAAGAACCGCTTCCGGACGATTGTAAAATCAGCTCTCTTATCCCCGAAAAACGGTTCTTTTTGGGATAAGATGCTGCTTTTTTTGGATGAACATACAGGAAAAACACCGGCAATTCAATAGCAATCCTGGCCTGCAGGATTCCAGGGACCTTACCTATCTTTCTCTTCTCGTTTCAGATAGCATCCTGCAGATTCTTAATTTTCGTTCCAAGTCTCTCCGCTTCATCCGATCATTACCTTATCCTGGACAGCATCTTCAGGCAACCCCCGAAGAATATCAGCCTTACGATCCTCAAAAATCAATTCAATGGCCTGCTGTAAACTAGTTTTGGCTTCCTCTATGGTCTCGCACTGGCCGTTGGCACCAGGCACTTCCGGACAGATTGCCCAAAATCCACCCTCTGGTGTGGTTTCGATTATGGCAGTAAATTCTGCTTTCATACTATTCTCCTGTTGTTTCTTATTTAACGCTGAATTCACTCGGAAGCCCGTTATTTTGGCGATCCGGTGGAGTGTTTTATCCGGCCCGATGTTATGCAATCTCTCTGTTATGCTGAGGAGAATGAATGATTCTCAGTAATCCATCGATTGAAATATCCTCATCCAGCAAAGGCCAATGGATTCCATATCCAGCAGGTGAAATTTCAAATGAATACCGCTCTTCATCGGACGCACTTTCAAGAATGGATGATACTTCATTCAATGGAAAACTTTTTTCCTGACCATCAATGATTATCAAAAGATTACCATCTTCAAACCTGATATTTTCAATTTTATGATACATCTTCATTTTTGAAGCCTCCGTTGAAATTCGTCCCATTGTTCTTCGATATACTCAAAGTGATCATAAATGATTTTCCGGATCTGCCTTTTATCCTTCGGAGACATATTATACGCAAAATTTTCTTCAATATCAAAATGATTCCGGTTTATCCAATATTTACATTCCATGTCACCTTTTCGACAATGGATGTGTATAGGTTCATTTCCCTCATTTGAATAGAAAAACAGTCGCCAGCCCAAAATAATAAGTATTGTTGGCATATCCATATCCTTTTCTTCATCACGCATAACGAAAAGAGTAAACCAGCAGCGTCCACTGAACTTGTTTCAAAAAACGCAACTACCTGGTGCCGCAGGGACGCCTTACCTATCTGCACCCATAATCAATCCCTTGCGTCTTCTTGACTCATGACCGGGAATGCTGTTATCAGGCTCTCCTCCGATACGATTGTATGGGTTAGGCTTTCTTTGCCTTTGTCACGCGTTTTTTCGACAATAGAGGAATCAAACAGCGCAAAGCCTTGTTTACAGATTCCGAATCCGGGAAATAGGCGCGAACTTCTGGTTCGAGAACTACAGTTCCATCTTTTGGAGCGAAATTTTTTACAACAGTAGTCCCGCCCGCTTTGTGGACTGTGACGGTATACCCGGCTTTCATTGCTTTGTAGTGCTTGCCGCGCACTCCCCCCCGGAAATTATATTCATTACGTAGATCTTTGTCTTTTGGTTGTTCAATTTTAACCTTTGTTTTCTTCATAAAGTTTTCGCTCCGTTGAAGTTGCCTTTCGGCAACTGACAATACGTATGTTTGAACCACGTTCCTCGAAAACCTTATTGTATGGTATCCCCTTTGTTCTTCCCTCTCGATGGGCTTGTAA
>CAYTGW010000118.1:0-13013 GCA_964437395.1 uncultured Desulfocicer sp. | reverse complement strand
AATACATAAATTTTGAAGATTCTGTTTTACATCCTGTTAAAAAGCCCGACACCATACCCATTGATGATTGACTTTATCGTAAGTTGAAAAATACGATTACCTTTTGAATTGTCAGCCTATTTTTATTGACAGGCCATCTGTTGTGACATGGCATGCCTATTGCTCAAAGATAACGACAGATCAGACTGGGAATCGTTATCATTTATCAGGTCATATCATTAGAAAGAAGGAACCCATGGCAAATCAAATTAAAATCATGTCGGCAGTAGATCTCTCCAGGTATTCAGAAGCGACCGTCCTTTACAGTCAATGGCTGGCCAAGGAATTGAATGCAGAGATGGTGATGGTCACTGTGATTAATCAGCCGGAACTGGACATTGTTCAGCGGGCAATGGCAGGTTATGGATCATTTTCATTTCCGGATTATCTTTCAGAACAGAAACAGGAACGGGAGACCAGGATGAAGGATCTTTTCGAATCAGCGTCACCTGGAACAATCAGGTGTCAATACCTTGTCCGGCAGGGCATACCCTATCAGGAGATTCTGAAGGCAATTGAAAAAGAAAAGCCCAATATGCTGGTTCTCAGTACAAAAGGGAGAAGTAACCTTGCCGATGTGGTGATGGGCTCAACAGCGAGAAAAATTTTTCGCCGGTCACCCATACCGATGGTGATTATTCCGGCCGGGTATGATATCCTTCCTTAAGGAAGGCATGATCCCTTAGACCGTTTTTCGTTTCCACTCCTCTGATGAAGGAGATAGACAGGTAAGGAGAAAATGCTATGCTGATTCGATATTGGATGAGTCAACCGGTCATTACCATAAAGAAAACAGATTCCATGCAACAGGCTATTGCCATGATGAAAGAAAAGCATATCCGGATGCTTCCGGTTACAGAAAAGGGCAACCTTTGCGGAGTCATTACAGATCGTGACCTGAAAAGGGCATCGGCTTCGGATGCAACGAGTCTGGATGTATATGAACTGCTGTATCTTATTTCAAAGATTAAGGTGGAAGATATCATGACCCGCGATGTGGTGACAGTTCACCAGGATCTGACCATGGAAGAGGCAGCGGATATATTGCTGGAGCATAAAATTTCCGGTGCACCGGTGCTGGATGAAACCGGAAAATTGTGCGGGGTCATCACACAGACCGACATATTCAAGGCAACCATTTATCTTACCGGATTGAAAAAGAAGGGGATTCATATTGCTTTTCTCCTTCCGGATGTCCCGGGTTCGATCATGGATATTGTTAACATTGTCCGCAAATTTGACGGTCGCATGGTCAGCATTCTTGCGACCTATGAACGAGCACCGGAAGGTTTTCGAAATGTTTACCTTCGGTTCACCAATGTCTCCCGTGACAGGCTTCATGACATGATGGAAATGTTAAGAAGCAAAGCAACCTTGCAGTATATGGTGGATCACCGTGAAAATCAGCGAATCATTTTTCGCAATCGTTAGATTCGTCCTTCGACACTGGTCGGTGAATATGAGCTGAACCTGGATTTTTTAGGTGTTCAGCCGGATCAATAAAAATCGACATCGGCTTTGATTTTGATACTGTATTTTTCAATTTTTGATAACAAGGTCGGACGCGAAAGCCCAAGCAGTTTGGAGGCATGAGAACGATTGCCATTGGTATTATCCAAGGCTTCTCGGATGATCATGCTTCCGAAATAATCCATCAGGTCCTCAAAAAGATTTTTTTTGGGATCAACGGTAATCTGTTTCCGTATCCACTCCCGGATGATCATATCCGGTCTTGTCAGACTTTCATTGGATTCTCCTCCATTCAGATCTGCCTGGTCAATAGCCTGGGTAACATCCCTTACATCCAGAGGACCTCCCTTACAGAAAATAAGCGCTTTTTGTATTGTGTTGGACAATTCACGAACATTCCCCGGCCAGGAGTGTGAATTCAATTCATTTTTGGCTTTTTCGGAAATCCCGGGATTCGGAATGTTCATATCCTTGCAGTGTTGTTTTATAAAATATTCGGTTAACACCGGGATATCCTCTTTTCTTTCCCGAAGGGTGGGGAGGTTAAGGCTGACAACCTTGAGCCGATAATACAGGTCTTCCCGGAAAAGTCCTTCTTTCACCGCGGTTTCCAGATCCCGGTTGGTAGCGGCAATGATCCTTACATCAACAGGTATCGGCTGCTTTCCACCCAGTCTTTCAATGCTTTTTTCCTGAAGCAAACGCAGGATTTTGGCTTGAATCGTAAACGGCATATCGCCGATTTCATCCAGAAAAACCGTTCCTTTATGCGCCTGTTCGATCTTGCCGATCCTGCGATTGACAGCCCCGGTAAATGCGCCTTTTTCATATCCGAAAAGTTCACTTTCGAGAAGCGTGTCCGGTATGGCAACACAATTGATCACAAGAAACGGCATTGTTCCGCGCAGACTATGCTGATACAGGGCTCTTGCAACCAGTTCTTTTCCGGTTCCGGATTCACCCCGGATCAATACGGTTGCATCGGTTGGGGCAACCCGGCCGATCGCCTTGTAAACCTCCTGCATTGCATAGCTACTTCCGATAATTGCATCCTGATTCGCCTCTTTTGGCGGAGCATCCATCTGAACCTGTGCATGCATGAAGCGACCGGCCTTTATTGCCTTGTTGATCAATTCGAGGATACCCGGTATTTCAAACGGTTTCAGAACATAATCAAATGCCCCCATTTTAGTGGCTTCAATTGCTGTTTCGGTTGTCCCAAAGGCGGTCATGATAATAACCGGAAGTTTTGAATCCAGTAAATGGATTTTTTGAAAAGCCTCAAGTCCGGTCATGCCGGGCATCCGGACATCCATGATAACAAGGTCCGGCAGTTCTTTTTCCACAGCCGCAATTCCAGCCTCACCGGATGAAGCGGTCTGGATGATATGTCCTTCTGCGGACAATATTTTTTTAAAGCTCTGGCGCAGTTGGGGATCATCATCAACGATCAGGATTGTCGCCATTTTCATACTCCTTTATAGGTAGCATAATTGTAAAAGTAGCACCGGGCCCCTCATCAGACTCCGCCAGCAGTTCGCCGCCATGTTCTTTCATGATCCTTTTGGCAATGCTTAGGCCGAGTACCGACCCTTCTTCTTTTGAACTGAAAAAGGGTTCAAATATTTTTTCTTTCAATTCCGGAGAAATTCCAGGGCCATTATCCTTGACCCGGATAACAGCTGTATGATGGTATGGATCATCCTGAATTTTGTCTTCAATAATCGTGATTTTTCCGTTTTCACCCATGGCTTCGCATGAATTGATGATCAGATTGACCAGCACTTCTTTTAGCTGGTCGGAATCCAGCATGACCCTGGGCAGCTTTTCCCTACGTTCGACAACGATATCCACACGGTAGGATTCGATCCTGTGCTTCAGCAATTGAATTGTAAGATCGACAACATCAGAGGGGCTGTGGAGCTGGCAATTCAGTTTGGGGGGCCTTGCATATTCCAAAAAATTGCGGAGAATGGTATCGATGTGGCGGATTTCTTCCGAAATGACATCCAGATCCTCCTTTTGTTCAAGCGTTAACGTAAGGCTTCTTTCCAGGGTAAAAAGGCGCATTTTCACGGAAGTTAATGGATTACGGACACTGTGGGCCACACCTGCCGCAAGTTTTCCAACCATCGCCAGCCTTTCAGACTGAACTAGGTGCTCCTGACTTTCCTCGAGTTTGGCATGCGTCTGGCCAATATCCGTGATCAGATGTTGAACACGGTTTTTTAATGCCTCGATTTCATTTTCAAGACCTAAAGGAATATCCTTGAGATCTGCCTCCATTGCTAATTTGTGAATTGGATTCAGAATTTGAGAAAGCAGGAAAAAAGTCAGGAGAATGCTGAGAAAGATCACGAAAGGGATGGCCGCACCAGCCATATACTTTATTTTCCAGGATACGTTTCGAAGTGATCGACTTGAACTGTTGATCTTCTCTTCCTGGATTTTTTTAAATTGACCTGTCAATTCATGAATCGTTAGAAACTGATTCCGGACATTCCAATGTTTTGAGGCACCTTCTTTTTTTTCCCCGTTTTTGTAAAGCTCGATAACCTTTTCCCTGTCGAAAACAAAACGGATATAACGGGACTCGATCTCATTGAGAATTTTATTTCCCTGTGTGGACTGATTGATCTCCCGTGCCTGAATCAGCCAGATCTGGAAATTTTCATGATGTTTTTTTAATTTTTCGAGCCATTCAGGGGAATCGGTCATAAAATAATAGGTCAGAAAACCCTTCTGCATCACCAGAGAGGTTTCCAGATTCTGTGCGGCGATTAATGCAGATAGGTCCTGATTAACCATGGAGTGGTTCAGATTCTGCGCTTTGTATGCATACCAGAGGGTGATCGCTGAACCGGTGACATTAAGAATTGCCAGCGATGCAATCAGAAGGAGAATTCGTCTTCTGAGACTCAACTGTAAAAACATTTTGTAAGCTCCCTGAAAAATATGAAACCGATCATTGCGTGCCGATGGTTTGTCCCATATACAAGCCGGGATGGGTTTTGAAATCATAAAGTTGCCTGTCGTTCCATCGAAAATCCTTATAGCGTTTTTATTCTCAACTGGTCAATATGGAATACGGTATTTGGTTTGCCCCTGTTGCCTGCCTGTTGATTTTTCACAGTGTAAAAAATATGAACAGTTATTGCATTCAGCAGAGAACGGTTTCCTGGCCTGAAAAAATTATTTAACCAATAATATAAGCAATTTATAAAAAGTGCTTGTTCTTGTAATTCCTGGCATGCTCATTGCGGAATCCTGTGTTGAGATGTTGGTTAATAGTCTGCAGAACAGAAAGCAAAAAGAGGACCACATTTTAATTTAAGGAGAATCAGCCATGGAGACCGCTTTAATCCAAAAGATGGTCAGGGTGAAAAGTGAGGGCTACAGCCGATTTCACAGATCGGTTTGTTTTGAATCCAGTGCTGGTTGAAGTTGGGACCGTAGATTCCGGTCTCTATGGTTTATAATGATTTTTATTTTACAAAGTATAAAAAAAGCTGACACCGGGAGTATGCACCAAGGCCGGTATAGAGGAATATATAAAATTATTGGATTGAGGATTTCCATTGAAGCCTATGTTTACCATATTGATAGCCGATCGTAATAAGCATGTCCGGGAGCTGTTAAAGCGTGAGTTGTCAGCCCATGGGCATCAGGTGATTCTGGCGAAAACTGCCGCAGAGGTGGTTACGATTTTTTCCACAATGGAATTAATCGATCTGTTGATTCTGGATTCCGATCTGCCGGATGGTGATCTGGCAGACATCATGCTAAAACTGAAGGACAGATTTGATGCGCTTCCGATCATTATACACTCCTGCGGCTGCGAACGGCTATTCAGCCTTTCATTATCCAATAAAATTTATGAAATTGAAAAAGGTACGAAGAGTATTGAACAAATCAAGATTCTAGTTGATCAGATATCCAGAAAAGATGCAGAAAGGTCACACGCATTGTAAGGGAGGAAAAATGAGACGGATTCTTATCGTTGATGATCAGCTCTATACATGGCCGAAGTTGCGGTTCAAGCTTATTAAACTGGGGTATGCTGTTGTCCGAAGTGATCGGAATACCTGAATTGAAATCGAGTATGAAACATGTTTTCAAGATTTAAAAACATGCTGTGGGCTGCGGAGCTGACTCCTGCGTTCACCCTGTTCATCCTGACCATTTCGTTCATGGCAACAATGTTTATCGGTTATATCCGTTATCTTACCGGACCGGAATACGCCTTATCCGCGCTGTTTCTTTTTCCCATCGTTTTTATCTCATGGGTTGTTGGATTGAAGGCAGGGGTGTTCATATCACTTTCAAGTGCATTATCCTGGTTGATTGCCGATATCGCCATGATCGGACATTTCAGCCATTGGTTCGTTCCTTATGTGAATGAACTGTTTCGTGTGATTGTTTTTTTGTTTATATCCTTTCTCATTGCCCGATTAAAAAAGATTATTCTGGTTCAAACCGAACTGGCCACGACAGATCCCCTGACCAGAATCGCCAATCGTTTAGCTTTTACTAAATTTGCGGAACATGAGCTGAATAAAGCCCGTCGTTTCGGTCATCCCGTGTCGATCATATATTTTGATCTTGATAATTTTAAATCGATAAATGATATTCATGGGCATAGTGAAGGAGATAAACTCCTCAAGTGTGTGGCAAAGACTGTTCAGGAAAATATCCGGGTGATCGATATCGTGGCAAGGTTCGGCGGCGATGAATTTGGCCTGCTTCTTCCGGGAACCGAATCTTCTGCAGCTTATGCGGTTGGGGTTAAATTAATGCGGAAACTGAATCAGATGATGAAACAGAACAAATGGGATGTTGGAATCAGTACAGGTCTGGTAACCTATGAAAAGATTCCGAATCACATCGAGGAGATGATCCGTCAAGCTGACGGCCTCATGTATACTGCCAAGAAAAGGGGAACCAATATCATTGTTCATCAGATTGTGAAGGAAAAAGTTACGAAAAGTCCATTTTATCATTAAAAAATTTGGAAAGGAGATTTACCGTGGCAAATGAAGTCAATCACGATTTTGAGTGTAAAGCATTTTCTGCCAGGCAGATGGAGAGTTTTGTACTTCTTCGGTTTCATGATAAATTTCTGCTGCGGACAAATGATTTGAGCAATCGGGATCAGATATTAGGCTATCTTGAAAACCTTTCAAAAGATGAAAAGATCAAGGTACTGATTATTTTCGGTTCACCGGAAAAAACCGGCTGCCAGGAGTATATGGATTTTTATCATTTGGTCATGGAATCCGATATGGGAATTGGAGCAATCCATCGAATGTACAATGTGATCAACCAACTGATTCTTGCAATTGTAAGGCTGGATAAAATTGTTATCCATTGCAACAGCGGGAAGGTGATTTCCTCGTTCCTCAATATCAGTCTGTCTTGCGATTATCGTATTATTGCAGATGATACCGTGTTTCAGAATCCTTGTCTTCAGTTGGGACTGCTGCCAAAAGGCGGAGGTGCTTTTTTCCTTCAGCGAATTATCGGTTTGAGCAAGTCCTATGATGTCCTCCTTGCTGAAAAAGATATTACAGCCAGAGAAGCACTGGAAATGGGCCTTGTCGATATGTTGGTAGGCGTGGATTCTCTTGAAGAGGCTGCCATTCTCAAGGCACGCCAGTTTTCACGTAAACCCAAATCTTCTCTGACAGGTGTAAAAAGAATGCTGAACTATTCATTAAAAGATCTGGAAGAGTATCTGAATGCAGAAAATCAGGAATTGATACGAGCCATTATGTCTTCTGATACATGGAAACAGTACTGGGAATAATCCAGAGCCGACCTTTTTTTAGGATAATAGAAAGGATGAAAAGATATGGTAACTTCAATACATCAACCCAATGGTCACGGAGTTGATGATGACCCGGATCATAAGCTTCGGCAGGCGAAAATGGAAAGTCTGGCAGCTGAGTATTTTTCAAGAGCATGTCAGAAATTATTCTGGGAAGAAGTCCGGGAAGCAATGATCGACATGCATCCGACCATTTGTTTTTCCAGAAAAATAGGTGTCGGGTCACTGGATCTTGCCTGCATGATGGCCCCGAAAATCGGGTATCGTGTGATCGACAAGGAGATTATCGAGTTTATTGCCAATAAAGCCCAGATCAATTCAAAAAGTGTTGAGATTTTTGATGAAAGCCATCCCGGCTATGTGAAGGCATTTTTGAATCGATTCTCCGGGGAAAGGTCATTCCCGTTTTCTAATTACTCAAAGAATCTGTTTGCGGCTTTTTTTTTCCTTGCCTCATCGGAACCGACCATTTTTGTGGGCAGGGGAGCACATCTGGTCTTACCGCGTGAAAAGGTGTTTGCTGTTCGATGCATCAGTTCAAAGCAATACCGTGTGAAGAGACTATCCCATTCTCTGTCTGTCAGTCAAAAAGAGGCGGAAGAGATTCTGGAACAGGCGGATCTGGATCAAAGAAGATTTTTCAGCATGGTATATCAAAAATCAGAAGCCCCTGTGAGTGAATTTGATGTTGTGATTAATTTTGACTATTTTCACAATCCGGATCAGATCGCCGATTTCCTGCTGCGTTTGTTTATTTTAAAATTCAGACAGGGCAGGGCGATGGAAACGTTGTACGCCCCATAAAAAAGGATTTACGGGAGGGCTGCAACTTTTTAAATCGTACCCAGTTCAATTGCGTTCAGCACTTCCTTTGCATCTTCAAAATCCGGTTTGATCTCTATTGCCATATTGAAATATTTTTTGGCCTGTACCGGATCCTTTATGTCCAGGTACAGTCTCCCGATATTATAAAGGATATACGGTTCCTGTGGATGTACCTTGATTGCCTTTTTATAATGTTTGAGCGCGGTTTCCGGGTCTCCTTTTTTCCGGTAAAGAACGCCCAGGCTGTTATAGACATTGACTGTATTCTTACCGATCTTTAATATTTCATTCAGAATCTCTTCCGCAACCTGCATATTGTCTTTGCTCATATAGATGTCTGCTGCTTTTTGAAGATATTTCTGCGCTTCATCCTGCTTGCCCAATCGCTGATATGCATGCCCCATGGCCTCATACGCCTTTGCAAAAAGCCGATCCAGTTGGGTCGCTTTCTGGAAGGCTTCAATCGCTTCGTTGTATTTTTCCTCCGATGTCTTTAAATAACCAAGGTTGTAATAATACTCTGCGGTTTCTCCTTTTGCTGTGAGATCTTTCAGAACCGTGATCGCTTCCTGATAGTTTTCACTTTCAACAAGCTTCATGCCTTTTTCAAGGGCAATGACCGCTTCAGAAGGTTCTTCCTTTTTGGAAGCATTCATTATGACTTCTATTTTCTGTTTGATATTTTTTACATCAAACGGACTGACCAGCAATCCGGTAACACCAGACTGTCCAGCCTGGATAACCTTTACTTTTGTAAAGGCTGAATCGGTCAGAAAAAATGGGATATTAAAAAAACGGTCATCATTCCGGGTGACCCTGAGCAGCGCAAGCCCGGACATATCGGGCATATCCCATGCTGCGATCACGCAGTCAAAGGGTTTTATCCGCATCATAGTCCAGGCACTGTTTGCATCTTCCGTCTGATGGATATCATCATATGTCAGGTATTTCATGATATCGGAAAGTTCCCGCAATGCGATGGAATTGTTGTTAACGAGCAGAAAGGAGGTTTTTTTCATAGGTTGACCTTCATTGGATTACAGAAGATCAAGAAACGGATTTTCCGTTTTCATGACATTCGTTTTTTTTTCAGATATCTTTGGCCCGACTTGACGGATAAATTCCAGGGTTGTCTTATGAGCATATGTTTCATCTTCAGCACCCAGCTCAAATATAAGATACTGAAGATCATCGGACGGAACATTTTTTGTTAAAATATTTAAAAAGTTACTTAATTTATAACATTTCAGCAGGTTGTTTTCAATATCTTTTACAACAAGATTGTGGTGAAAAATTTCGCCCCAGGTATTTTGGATCAGGATATCAAACCGTTCATAACGATTGTTTCCTCCGGAAGGATTCGCCTCCACTGCGACCAGAATTCGATTCCAGGATGGATAAGTAGCTAAATATTCCTGGTTTGATATCGGGTTGTTTAAAAAATGAAGGGCCTTGTGAATAAAATCCATTGCCTGACGCTCAGACAGGTAATGGTCTCCCATCTCCATGATTATTGATTTTGATGGGTCCAGGGCAAGTCTGTTCACATTCAACCAGCCTGTCAGATGGGAAAGTCCGGAACCGGTAAACAGTTTTTGATGACTTTTTTTTGAGGGTATTGTCTGCTGTTCGTAAATATTCCATATGCTGTCTTCTGTCTTTGCACACCGGAAAATCAGGCAAAGCTTTCCGGATTCTGCTTTTGCCTTGATGTAAGCGGAGCACCGGGGAATTTTATTCGGCCGGGTCGTAAAAATGGTTGAAATCCGGTTTTGAATGGACCGTAGTTCCGGATTTTCCGTTTTCTGAATTTTTGTTTCTACAAGTTGAATATTTTGATATAAGGCTGATATCCGGCTGATAATCCGAATTTCAAAATCCAGCTTATCCGCTTCCGACCAAGCGGGATAGTTCCGGAAATGTTCGATTGTATCCTCATCCCAGGACCACTGTTTCAGATAGATCTGCAACAATTCATTTTTGGGCGAGTCTTTATCAATCGATTTTACGATTGGATAGCCATGTATGCGCAGAAACAGGCACTCCTGTAGCTGCTTCAATCTGCTGATCTCATTTCTGTTCTGATAAAACAATAATGTTTTATTGAAAATGGTCGAATAGGGATCGACCATATAACTGTCCAGTTTTTTATCGGAGAATTTTTTTTTGATTTCATCACAGGGGAGCGGAGCATCCCAGGATGTAAAATAGTAGTAGACGATGAGAGATGCCTTGATATAGGATTTCACCGGATCATGACGGGCTTTAAAAATCTGCCATAGTAATGCTCCTGGACATTCTTTTTTATCGATAATAGCTGGATAACCCAGATCCATGTAATTCAGATCCAGTATCCTGCTGCCATGGGTCTCAATTTCATGAATCCATAAATGATACTGTTTTTCATCCAAGTCTACCGGAAGTACGGCCCAATAGGGTATCAACCCGGCGATCATCAGAAAGGTTCTGTAAAACTCCTCTTTCAGGATTGTTTGTTGAATGTTACCTGAGCTTTCATCATCTACCTGCCTGAAAGAATTGTTTTTTACCTGTTTGCTGGTGAGAATGAAAAAACTGATCTGCTGGCTATAGGTCGTTTCTGCCCACCCCTTCAGCAGAGCGAGCTTTTGCCTAAGGGTTTCCATATGGGTGCTGTTATTGATTTTTTCATCTACGATCACCCAGTAATCCAGATCAGAGTGATCGCCCTGGGCGAGCGTTCCGGAACTTCCCATCAAATAAAGCCCTTGAATATAATATTTTTTTGCAAGACATGGCGACAGATCTTTTTCACTGTATTTAAAATGTCGGAGTGCTAGTTTCCAGAAACCAGAGTCTTGAAATCCATGGATTCCATATTTACAATCCGGATCAGCCACATAACCGGGGAATTCCGGTGAATTCACGTGAAGGAGAAAGGGCAGTGTGTGGAAAAGCTCAAATTTTTCAGTGGAAAGATATCGGATCACTTCACGCAGATGAGCGATATTATAGGTGATAAAAGAATCCCTGTTTTTTTGAATGGTTTCGGCAATCGATCGGATATCCGGTAGGGTGGCCATTTTTTTATTTTTCTGTTTTTGAAAAGACGGTTTCTTGATTTATGTTAAAACAATCCAGGCAGACTCTGTTGTCTTGGTTGCTGAAAAGGAACTGCGTAAGGATCTGTTTTATGGAAGGGTTCATGTTCATATCCATGAACCCTTGCTGATTGAGATTCATTATCAATAGAACACATCTGAATGGGTGTAGACAAAGAGGCCCATCAGAAGAACCATTGATTACGATCAGGCAACAGGGGGGCTTGATTCGTATAATATTGCAGGTAGTCTCATACCTGCATCTATTATTTGTCTATACGGTTTCTCAAAACAGAAGAACATTTGAAAGAAACAATTTTTCGAGGTGGCAAAATCAGATCATCTCCGGTTGCCGGATTTCTGCCTTTTCGTTCTGATTTTTGTTTGACACAGAATTTTCCAAACCCGCTGATCAGAACATCGTCCCCTTCCTCAAGGCTTTTTTTCATTATTTCCAACAGCGTTTCAAGCAGTTCCACGCTTTTTTCCATGGGAAGTCCGATTTGATCTTGAATGGTTTCAGCAATCTTTGCTTTTGTGAGAGTCATTACGTGAATACTCCTATTATTTTTTTTTTCAGGATTGAATCAATAAACTGGATACGAATGATTTCAATCCTATGATGAAATTTTTTTTTTGTCAAGAAATTATAGGGGTTATCGGGTGAACATCATGATTTTGTGAAAAACCCCATCCTATACGGCATTTTGAACCAGGTTGTAAAGGCAATTGCTTAGCAGAACAAACTCTTGAACCGTAAGGGTTTCCGCTCGTCTGACCGGGACAATACCGGATTGTTCAAGGGCAATAAGAATGGTTTCCGTATCCACCTTCAGTTCACTATCGGACAAGGCATTTTTTAAATTTTTACGTCTTTTCCCAAAGCCGGCCTTGATGACTTGAAACAGGAACAGTTCACTTTTTGCCGGATTTTGAATCTCTGGTTTAAATTCAATTTCAATGACCACTGAATCGACTTTTGGTTTTGGTGTAAAAAGGTGCGCTTTTATGCGCGCGACTGTTTTGATATCCGCAAGATATTGAAGCATGACAGACAGCCGCCCGTAATCCTTGCATGACGGCGGAGCTACAATTCTCTCTGCAAGCTCTTTTTGAAACATTAAAACAGCCCTGCTGATCACGGATCGCGAGGACATCAACTGAATCAGGATCTGTGAAGAGATATTGTACGGAAGATTTCCAAGGACAATAAAGGTGCAGTTTTCTTTCCGGGCAAGGGACTGAATGTCTGTAGACAGAATGCTTTGATGAAGGATCGTTACATTTTCAAGATGATTTGCTGAAAGCTCGCTTTCCAGAACTGGAATGACCTCTCGGTCTTTTTCAATGGCAAACACCTTTCCGGCTGTTTTTGCAGCAGGAATTGTCAAGGCTCCGAATCCAGAACCGATTTCCAGGATCGTATCATTTCCGGTAATCCCGGAACGTTCCACAATCATGTTTGCCGTGGACGGATCGGACAGGAAATTCTGTCCAAGCTGTTTTTTCAATCGGATATCAAATTTTCTGGCCAGATAATTGGGGGATGTCATATGGGTTCATTCTTTTTTTTATTTGAAGCGTAGCCTTGTTAATTTTGTGGACTATATATGAACCCATAACCGAAAGTCAATTTTACAAGTTTCATTGGGACAATTAAAAGTGTTGGGTTGTGACCTGAATTATGGATAGCGCACAGCCTCACTGCGTGTCCGGCTTTCGCCGGAATGACGGGCAACGCTACTACCGTCATGCCGGACTTGATCCGGCAT
>CAYTGW010000117.1:2898-13152 GCA_964437395.1 uncultured Desulfocicer sp. | reverse complement strand
GTAGGGGCAGGCCCCTGTGCCTGCCCTCGGAATGAACGAGAATTTGGATATGAATGATATGAACGATCGAAACGAATCTGTAATCCGGAGAATGAAATTGAAGACCGCATTGCCTGTATTCTTATGTGTGTTTTTGTTTGCTGCTTTCTTCACAGAGCCTCTGCAAGCCCAATCCCTTGACACTGCTGAAGTGATGGAACTCTATCGTCAGGCCCGGGAGATGTTCCGGCAGGCGAATGAACTGGCATCTTCTGATCCGGCCCAGGCAGAACAGCTTTATCGAAATTCTGCAATGCGGTTTGAAAAAATTGTCTGGCAGGGAGGAATCCGGAACGGGGAGATCTTTTACAATATCGGGAATGCCTATTTTAAAATAGGTGATATCGGAAGAGCGATACTTAATTATAAACGTGCAGCGCTTTTTATACCCAATGATTTGAATCTGAGACAGAATCTGCATTTTGCCAAAGCACGGCGAATTGACCGGATTGAAGAACCGCAGAGAATGCAGGTTTTAAAGATTCTGTTTTTCTGGCATTATGACCTGTCTTCTCATACACGGATGGTTCTTTTTTCAGCGTTTTTTATTCTGCTCTGGGTTTTTGCCGGCTTCCGGTTATTTTTTTCAAAATCGTTTTTAAGCTGGATGATTCTTTTTTTAGCAGGATTTGCATTCCTGTTTCTGGGGTCACTGGCCATTGATACGATTTATCATTATAACAGAGATCCGGGGGTTATTATCAATCATGAGGTCATTGCCCGAAAAGGGGATAGTGTATCCTATGAGAGCAGTTTTAAAGAACCGCTTCATTCCGGAACCGAATTTACCTTGATTGAAAAACGGGGAAGCTGGTATTATATCGAACTCCCGGATTTCAGAAGATGCTGGGTTCCTGAGGCAGATGTCGAACTTGTGATGTTCAATCTGTAAATTATTCGTGAATTATTTATGAATTCATCGAAATTCTCCTTGAATTAAAAAATCTTTTGAATTAAGAAAAATATTAGGCAGATAAGAGAGTTTTTTATTTGCCATGACATCGACTTTCTTCAACCGTATTTCAAGAATCTGAAAATAACAGGAAAACAAATGACGAAACCAAAGAATCAACCCGTGAATTTGAAAGTCGGGGAATTGCTGAAAAATGAAGGGTTTGTCCAGGAAGATCAGATTCAAAAAGCCCTGGAAATTCAGGAAAATGAAATTTCGATGGCCCGTCTGCCTGTTGAAGAATACATGCTGAAAAAAAAGCATCTCACAAAAGTTCAGTGTAACAAACTCAAAGAGCATCCGGAGTATGGCAAACTTTCTGTAGAACAGCTTGCATATAAGCTGAATATCATCAGCAAAAAAAATCTGGATGAAATCCAGAATCGGAGGAACCTGCAACGGAGTATCGGTGAAATTCTTTGTGAAATGGGTGTAATTACAACAAATGATCTGAATTATATTCTTCAGAAATACAGCAAGCATCAGAAATTTGGTGAAATCCTGTTACGGCAGGATTTTATTAATGAAGTCAACCTCAACATCGCTCTTCGAGAACAGACTCACCGGACAGATCCTCTGGGCAAAATACTTGTCCAGAAAAAGTTTATTACAGTTGATCAACTGTATCAGGTATTATCCAAACAATACAATATCCCCTACCGGAAGCTTGAAGGATTCGTCGTCTATGACAATCAGATTGAGAAACTGATCAATATTGTCGGGTATCGATATGCCAAAAAGAATATGATCATCCCTCTGATGCTTGAGGAAAATACACTTACCCTGGCTGTATCCTCTCCGGAAAGACTGGCTGTCGTTCATGAACTCGCTTATGTGTACACGCATCTGAAATTAAAATGTATATTTGTTTCCGAAGAAAAGTTTGATGAACTTTTTGAAACCTTATACGGGGTAGCCATCAAAGCATCAAAAGCTGCGGCAGATGATCGTTCAAGAAAAGAGACTGTGAGTCTTATCGATATCGATCTTGGAGAAGATACCGGCGATACACGGGATACCAAGGCCGGCACGATCTATGGAACCACTACCTTAGAGGCGGAGGAGGTTGTCAATTTCATAATCAAATATGGCATCAGTAACAATGCCAGCGATATTCATATTGAACAGAATCGGAAAAAGCCGAAAATCCGGTATCGGATTGACGGTATTCTCCAGACACTCAAGCTCGCGTGGCTGGATGAACGGATCAATGACATGATCGGTGCCATTATTTCCCGGATCAAGGTGATTTCAAACCTTGATATTGCAGAGCGGAGGATGCCTCAGGATGGCGTGTTCCGGGTAAACTATTTTGATCGGGAAAAAAAACAGGGGTTTGATCTGGATTTTCGGGTGGCGACCTGTCCGGCAATTATTGGTGAAAATGTTACCCTGAGAATTCTGGATTCCCGAAAAGCCGATGTCGGACTAGATCGTCTTAACCATTCGTCCCATGTTCTGGAACCATTCAAAAACACCTTGAAAAGCTCAGCAGGAATGGTGCTGGTTTCCGGACCAACCGGCAGCGGGAAGACATCGACACTGTATGGAGCCCTGATGCATGTCAACAGTCCTGGAATCAAGATTATCACGGCAGAAGATCCGATTGAATACAGTTTCCCGGATATCATGCAGACCCAGATCAATCCAAAAATAAGTTTAACCTTTGCGAAACTGCTGCGCTCCTTTTTACGTTTTGATCCGGACATCATTCTTGTGGGAGAGATGCGGGATAAGGAAACCGCGAGCATTGGTTTTGATGCAGCGTTGACCGGTCATCTTTTGCTCAGCACGATCCATACAAATGATGCGGTGAGTGCTGTTACACGGCTTCTTGACCTTGGGATCGAACACAATCAGATGGCATCGAGCCTCATGGCTGTCCTGGCACAGCGTCTCGTGAGGACAACCTGTCCGGTATGTAAAAAAGAATACACTCCCCAAAAAGAGGAGTGGATGCTTTTGTTTGAAAAATACCCTGAGCATCTGGCCTTTTCTACTGGTGAAGGGTGTGAAGAATGCAAGTTCACCGGGTACAAAGGCAGAACACTGATTTCTGAAATTTTCGTTGTGGACCGGAATGTTTCCCTTGCCTTGAATCGGGGGGAAAATGAAAATGAAATCCGTCGGATTGCGCTGAAAGGAGGAATGAAAACCATGCTGGATGATGGAATTATGAAGCTCAATCAAACAACTCTGGAAGAGCTGATCCGGGTGGTGCCCCATGAAATGCTGAAAGAGTTCAAAGCAAGAAAATAAATTAATACCCGGGAACGGAGCGAATTTGAAAAAAACAGATGAAATATCATCAACTGAAAAGCTTCTTCATGTAATCCGAAATAGAAATGAAACCAGCTGGAAGGAATCCGGAGAAGCCGGAGATGATTTTATCGATCAGGAATTCAAGCCATCACTCTATACCATCGTACCATTCAAGAAAAAGATAACACTCAGCATCATCATCGGCAATCACGATCTCATGCTTGTCCTGATCAGCCGGATATCCGACCAGGACTGGAGCCTTCTGGACCGGAAAAGAGTTGTCTTTTCCCCGGAAATGAAAAAGGATTACAAACCGTTTTCTGCTTTTCTCCGGTCATCCATTGTACAGTTTCTGGAAGGAAGAAAACCGGATTATATCTGGAGTACCATCCCGTCTGCGAAAATTGAAACACGTTTTCTCACCATTCCAAAGGTGCCCTCAAGTCAGATACCCAAAGTTGCCTATTTTTCCTTTACCAAAATCAATCCGACCAATGGTGAGGATTTGATTTTTGACTTTGAGATCCTTGGTGAAGTATCTCAGGGAGGCGCTCAGAAACTACAGTTGTTTGCCTATACTGCTTTTTCAAAGGAAGTTGACAATCTTCGGAAACTGTTTGCCGGAATCGGCTTGCCACTTACCGGCATTTCCATTGTTCCGTTTGCAATACAGAATTTGTTCAGAAGCAAGCTTCTGGGCAACCTGCCGGTGAATATATGTACCCTGTATGTGGGCAAGGACTGGTCCCGCATTGATATTTTTTCAAAAGGGAATCTTGTCCTGTCACGGGATATCAAGACAGGGATCAACAGCCTCATCGAAGCAGTGAAGGGTCAAGTAGACGAAGAAACGCATGAGGAAGAACCGGATAACAATCATCCGGGTCCGGAAGATAAGGAGTTTTTAGAAAAATTTTTCAAAGACCTTTCCATCCGTGGCGCTGAAACCGATCCGGGTATGAGTTCCGGCGCTCTGAACCATGCCGGCATGCTGGAGATGATTATACCGGTAATCCGGAGACTGGTTCGACAGGTTGACAGAACCTTTGAGCATTTTTCCGTTAATTTTGATCATGAACCCATTGGGAAAATTTTTATTACCGGAGATCTTTGCGCACATCCGAAAATCATTGATCTGATCAGCCAGCAGTTGAATTTTGATATTGATTGTATCGATCCTTTTTCAACCAGTATTGTCCGCATGAAAAAAAATCAGATACCCGATACTATAGCTGAAAAGGATTCTTTTGCTCCGGCAATGGGTCTTGCTGTTTCAAATAACAACCGGACTCCGAACCTTCTTTACACTTACTTACAAAAGGGGATCACCTCCAGAATTCAGAAAATTAATCAATATGTATTTATTGCTTTTCTCGCTGTCATGTCCGCTGCTATTGTTTTCTTTTACTGGCAGGATCATGCCATGACGTTGAAAAAAGAGCAGATTGATCGATTGCATGTTCAGCTCGAGAACTTCAATCCTCTGGTTGAAAAAAAACTGATTCTTCAGATGGCTTCGGTTCTGGATAATGAAAGAAAGGAAAATGTTTACCAGGCAGAGAGGTCTCTGGGTCTGGTGATGCTCTCTGAACTGACCAGTAGAACTCCGGAAAATATCCGTCTCTTAAAAATGGATGCTCAGTTTTTTAAGGATCCATCCGAATCCAACAAGAATAAACTCCTGCTGATAGAGGGTGCTGTCTTTCAGAGGAGTACTCCGGCGGATGCGGATCTTGCTGTCTATTTAATTCAACTTGGAAAATCTCCAATTTTCAGACAGGTCAGCATAAGAGAAAAGTCGATTCAGATGCTGAATGGTGAAAAAGTTTTGAAATTTATTGCGAAACTGGAACCTGTATAATGGCAAAAGCATTAAAAATAGACAGGCTGCCCAAACTGCCCAAGAGAAGTTTTATCTATTTGCTGATCTGCGGAGGAGGGATATTTCTGTTCTGCCTTATTGGCATTTATCCAAATTTCAAAGAAATATCCTCCCTTGATGATGAAATAACGATTCTGAATCAAAAGATCAGTGAACAGGAAATACTGTTTCCGGTATTCAAAAAAATGTTGTCACGAATCAAACAATCCACCCATTGGAAGGGTATGCAGGATACCCGGAAAAAACTGAAAACAGACGATATCGCTGCTTTTACAGACATTCTTGGAGAATTTGTACAAAAAAATAATTTGAGTATTGATCAAAATACGATTGATATCCGCAGATTCAAGGAAAAAGGTGGATTTTTAGAGATGAATTTTTCAATGAAGGGGGATCTGGATGATTTTAGATTATTTATCATCCAGATGATGACCTTGCCCTATGATATTCGAATCGGTCGACTTGAGATTGAACCAATATCAGAACAGAGGGTTTTTCAGCTCCGTATCTGGGTAGTATTGGAATAACCGGTCGGTCTAAGCCTTTTGACCGGCATATTATCGGATTTGAGGGCATCGTGTTTTTACAGACATGTTATTTTGATAAAAAGAGCCAGTTTCAAAAGTCTCTTGTTGTCATTCCGGCGAAAGCCGGACACGGAGTGAAGAGAACCGCTATCCAGTATTTTCAATTCTTTTCTGGACACCGGCCTTCGCCGGTGTGACGGTTTTTCATCGTTTTGAAATTAGCTCAAAAGTATAACAATCTGAGTCAGTCGGTGTTTATTCACATATGAGCAGACGGGAAAAAATAATTGTCGTTGCCATGATCCTTACCGTAGTATTGGGAGGGCTCAACTTCCTTGGGAAGTCCCCTGATCAGTTGCTTGCCGGCAAGGAACAGCATATCAATGAGTTGAATCAGTTTATTGCAAAAGCAATTTCTCAATTGAATGATAATGGCAGCAAGGTTTCGGATTATATCCTGAAAACAGCATCGTTCAAATTGGATAAAGATCCGTTTCTGAAACTGGAAGCGAAAAAAGTATCGGTTCCGGAGCAAAAAAGTCCAATCGCAGAAAAGGATGAGCAGACGTTGCATTATTCGGGATATCTTCAGTTGGGTCATAAAAACATTGCCATAATCAATGGATATGAGTATGAAAACGGAGATGCAGTGGAATCCCATGGTTATATTGTTCAACAGATTACGCCTGAAAAGGTGATTCTGGAATCAATGGGAAAAGAAAAGATCATCCTTCTTATTGAAGAATAGGGAGTTGTTTTAAACGGCTTCTGATCAAGGGAGGACATACAAACGAAAGGTTGTTACGCTAATGAATTTTCAAGTTGAAAAAACCATTTTCGTGTATATGACAGCAGCAGTTCTTTTTCTTACAGCAATGTACGGCTGTGCAGAAAAAAACGGTTTGAACTCCAATCTTTCATTTGATAAATGGCGTGCAATGGCAGAGACAAACAAAGGTCATTCCCCGTCTGAGAAAGGTCAGCCCGCTGTTGTTTCCGATGACCTGTCCAAAAAGATACCTCATAAAGTGGAAGCGGTTTCAACAAGAAAAGTTTTGCCTTCCAAGAGAATTACCATGAAACTTCAGGATACGGGCATATCCACGATCCTAAGGGCTCTTGCCCGGTCTGTTGAATTGAATATTCTGATCAACGAGAACATTAAAGGGAAAACCAGTATTCATGTCAAGGATGCAAGGTGGGATGAGCTGTTCAAAGGGATTGTCCGATCCAATGGACTGGCCTATGTCTGGGAAGGGGATCTGCTTCGGGTCATGACTATCGAGGATCTGCAACGTGATTTGAAACAGGCGGAGCAGCAGAGGGATTTAAGACTTACAGAGCCGATGCTTACCAGGATCATCCCGATTCGATATGCGGACGAAAAAAAGCTTGGTGAGAATCTGACCAAATTTCTTTCCAAGGATCAGAAAGGAACCCCGATCGGATCCATATCTGTGGATGCGCATACAAAATCACTGGTGATTCAGGCATTACAATCCGATCTGGATAGGCTGGTATCCCTTGTGAACGATCTTGATAAACCTATTGCACAGGTTCTGATTGAGGCGAATATTATTGAAACCAGCCGGGAAACAGCAAGAGACCTGGGCGTACAGTGGGGAGGATTGGTGAAAAGAGCAGGGTCGACCAATCAATACCTGACTTCCGGCGCAAACAGTTCCGGAGCTCTGGGAAACAGTCTGGAAGCTCCCATCACTCCCACTTCCGGTATGGCTGGCAATTTTCCGGCAGACCTTGGCGGCAGTGGTGGATTGACCCTCGGCTATGTTGCAGAGAAAGCAGGCGACAGGGTACTTGCTGTGCAACTCTCGGCTTTGCAGGCAGAGGGGAAACTGAATATTCTTTCCAGTCCGTCGATTACTACACTGGACAACCAGTCTGCCATTATTGAATCCGGATCAACCGTTCCCTATCAGACGGTATCTTCCAATGGCGATATCAACATTCAATGGAAGGATGCGGTTTTAAGGCTGGAAGTCGAACCTCATGTGATTGATGAGGCATCACTCAAACTGGCGATCAAAACCCGGAAGGATGAGCTGGATTTTTCCAGGGAAGTGGATGGCAACCCGACCATCATAACCAAAAAGGCGGAAACCAGTATCTTTCTTTTGGATGGCCAGACAACCGTGATCGGAGGATTGAACAAGGAAACCAAAACCGATACGGAATCGGGTGTGCCGGGCCTGATGCATATTCCGTATGTGGGATCTTTTTTTAAAGGCACCAGTCATGGGGACAGCATGGAGGATGTACTGATTTTTATTACTCCTCATATCTTAAAGAAATCTCCTTCAATACAATCCAAGGAAACAGAAATCTCTGAAAGTGAAGGAAAGATTCTGGCTCAGGAACTGGAAAATGAATCGGTTCAGGAGAAAACAGCCGGGCATTCTGCACAAGGAAGCCCTGGTATGGAAAAACCGACTGTCCTTGGAAAAGTTTTTGCGGAAGAATCGGAAACACTCTGGTTGATGACGCAATCAGTCTATGGCGTATATCGTCCGGAACTCGTGGAACAAGTCATGAAGATCAACCCCCATATTAAACATCCGGATCATATTGGTGTCGGGCAGGTGATCTATTTCCCGGCCATACATGAATCCAGAAGGATTTCTCAACAGAATCTCTTCTGGGTTCAGGTTGATGAAGAGGATGAACTGGAAAAAGCCTATCGCAAGCTGCGATACTATCAAACCTTGCTGCCTGACATTCAGATGATTCCTTACTGGAACGATCAGACAGGGCTGCACTTTGCCATTATCCTGAAAGAGGTTTTTGCAAAAGAGGAGCCGGCAAAGGAAAAACAAAGCACACTCCCGGATTTCATGGGTGAAAAAGAAGAGGTGATTTCAATGTGGAAACCAGGGACTGTTTTTTTTTCAGATCCTTTTTAATCATTGAAAAGACTGGAATGATGAAGGGATAGGGTATGGATTACTTTGAAATCCTGAATTTAAGCAAAGAACCATTTTCCAATTCACCGGATCCGGAATTTTTTTTCCAGTCCAGGCAGCACAAGGACTGTCTGCAGAAATTGGAGATCTCCATCCGGCTGCGCCGCGGGCTGAATGTGGTTGTCGGGGATGTGGGAACCGGTAAAACCACGCTTTGCCGTCAACTGATTCAAAAATTTTCAACCGATGAAAAAATCGAGACCTACCTGATGCTGGATCCCCAATACCCTTCCTCACAGGAGTTCCTGTCCGCCATTCAGCTATTGTTTGATGAAAGGGAAATCGCTACACATTCAGGGCAGGAAGTCGATATCAATGCAAAAGAAAGGATCAAGCAGATTCTGTTTCAAAAAGGGGTGGACGAGAACAAGACGATTGTTCTGATCATTGATGAGGGGCAGAAGATTTCAGAACCCTGCCTTGAGATTTTACGGGAGCTTTTGAATTATGAAACCAATCATCATAAGCTTCTGCAGATCATTATTTTTGCCCAGAAAGAATTTGAAGAAGTAATCGCAAAGCATGAAAATTTTACAGATCGTATCAACCTGTACCATCGACTCGGGCCCCTTGATTTTCGCGACACCTGGCAGATGATTGCTTTCCGGTTACAGCAATCCCGCCGGGATAAAACCGTTCGTCCTGTATTCACCCTGCCGGCATTTCTGGCCATCTATATTTCAACCTCCGGGTATCCCAGAAAGATTATCAACCTATGCCATCAGAGCATGCTGGCGATGATTGTTCAGAACCAGCCCAAAGCCGGATGGTTCCTGATTCGGGCCTGTGCACGAAGGAACATGATTGGAAATCCTTTTACAGGAAAACTGTCACTGACTTTCGGGTTAGGGTTGCTTCTGGTCGTATGTTTACTGATTTTTGGAAATCCGGATGTGTTTCATTTCTGGAAGGTGAATGCCTCTGAGAAGAAACAGGAGACGCTGCAAAAAGACAAGCCAGCCAGGCCCCAGCCTGCCGTGGTTGCCGGGAAACTGGAAACAAAGGTTCCGATTTCCCCAAAAAAGGAAATTCCACTAAATGATGCGGAGGTTCAATCCAGTGAATCCGCGCCCAGGGTTCTGGGAAAGGTTTCAATTCAAAAGGGAGAGTCCCTTGGATTGATCTCTTTGAGTATATTCGGAAGGGTTGATCCCACAACCCTGGAAAGCATTATTGCTGCCAATCCGCATATCGCAAGACCGGAAAATATCGAATCCGGAACAATCATTAATCTTCCTGCAATTCCAATACGTGTCCGGAATACAGGAATACCATGCTGGTGGGTGAGGCTTGGCGAAGCAGGCAGTCCGGAGGAGGCAATGGAGTTTATCCGTTCCCATCCGGGTCATGACCCGCCTTTTCGAATGATCCCTTTTTATTCAAAAAAAGTGGGGCTGAAATTTGAGATGATTGCCAAGGAATATTTTTTTGATCAGGATTCAGCTCAGAAACTTCTGGAAAAAATAGTGACAGCCGATTTCCCCCATGCCGGCATTCGATCCGGCTGGGGAGATGAAAAAGATATTTTATATGCAAATCCGTATCTTGTTTATAAAAATGGGTCCGGAAGGTAAAAAAAATCGTGAGGACAAAAAAGAAACTTGGAAAGAT
>CAYTGW010000117.1:0-2888 GCA_964437395.1 uncultured Desulfocicer sp. | reverse complement strand
AGGGGCCTGCCCCTACGAATCATGCCATCTTGATCGCAAAATGGAATTATCAGGCTTGCAGGGTAGAATCGTGAGGACAAAAAAGAAACTTGGAAAGATGCTTTTTGAAGCCGGTCTGTTAACCGAGGCGCAACTGGCAAAAGCGGTTAAGGATCAGCAGAAATATAAGCTGAAACTTGGGCAGACCCTTGTTCGTGAAGGGATCGTCAGTGGATCCCAGATCGCTGATATTGTCTCCAAACAGCTTAAAATTGATAAGTATCAGCCGGATAAATATCCGATTGATGTCGCCCTATCCAAGATCATTCCGGTTGAGATTGTTCAGAAGCATCAGGTGGTACCGCTCAGCAAGGATCGTTTTTTGCTGACGGTTGCCATGACCGATCCAATGGATATCGATACCCTTGACAAAATAGAGGTGCTTACCAATACCGAAGTGGAAGTGGTGATCTGTACGGAAAAAGAATTGAATCATATTGTCAGCAGTATGTATGGCTCCCTTTCCGGTATTGGCGGCGTGTTAGAGGGTATCGCGGAGATGGAGTTTGAGCGGAGTGATGAATCGGAACAGCAGCCGCTTTCCGAGGATGTTGAGGTCGGTTCCCTTCACGACATGGTTGAAGAAGCCCCGGTGATCCGGCTTGTGAATTCGATCCTGGCACAGGCCGTGCGTGAAGGGGCAAGCGATATCCATATCAGCCCGGAAAAAGATTTTGTCCAGGTGCGGTTCCGTGTCGACGGCAGACTTCACGAGGTGCCTGCCCCGCCGAAATCGATGATATTATTGATCATCTCACGATTGAAAATTCTTGCGAACATGGATATCGCAAGATCCAGGATTCCCCAGGACGGCCGGTTCACGGTGAAAATGGATAACAAGGAAATCAATATCCGCGCTTCCACCATCCCGACGATTTACGGCGAAAACCTGGTGCTCCGGCTGCTGGATACCAGTGCCGGCGTTTACTCCTTGGGAAGTCTCGGGATTGTTGATCAGGATATCCGGAAAATTGAAATGGCCATCAGCAAGCCCTATGGAATGATTCTCAGTACCGGGCCGACCGGAAGCGGCAAGAGCACCTGCCTGTATTCCATTTTACAGATGATCAACAAACCGGATATCAATATCATCACACTGGAAGATCCGGTGGAATACAGGGTCGAAAAGATCCGGCAGATTCAGTTGAACAGGAAAGCGGGAATGACCTTTGCGGACGGGCTGCGGTCGATCATGCGCCAGGATCCGGATGTGATCATGGTAGGTGAGATCCGGGATGCGGAAACCGCAACCATCTCTGTGCAGGCAGCCTTGACTGGTCATCGGGTGTTAAGCACGGTTCACACCAATGATGCAGCCGGGGCCATTACCCGTTTCATTGATATGGGCATTGAACCGTTCCTGGTTTCATCGGTGATGCTGCTTTCCATTGCACAGCGCCTGATCCGGAGGGTTTGCCCGTATTGCAAGAAGCCCTATAAACCGCCTCAGGCCATTCTGGAGTATTGGGGGCTGGATAAGGTGGGGGGCGCTGATTTTGTGAAAGGGACAGGCTGTTTTAACTGCATGGACACCGGGTACAAAGGGCGCGTTGGATTGTATGAGATATTGAGCATTGATGAAATGGTTCAGAATATGATCCTCCAGAAAAAATCCGCCCAGGAAATCACACGCGCTGCAAAAGCAGAAGGCCTGCTCAGCACATTAATGGAAGATGCTACCCGGAAAGTACTGGAGGGTGTTACAACTCTGGAAGAAGCAGCTTCCGCGGTGATGGTATAAAATGGCTAAATTTTCGTACAAGGCGATTAATGATCAGGGGGAAAATTTATCCGGTTCCATTGAGGCGGAGTCTTCGGAAATGGCTACCAGCATATTGAGTGCAAGGGGTATCATCCCTCTTTCAGTAAGAGGAGAAGCAGGAGCCGGGGGCGGTGCTTCCGGTCTGGATGCTTTGAATGAATGGCTGACCCCTGTGAAAGCCCCGGATTTGATTATTTTCACCAAACAGTTCAGAACCTTGTTGAAATCCGGTGTGCCCATTGTCAAATTACTGGAAGTGGTGGGAAGCCAGACGGAAAATATCAAGCTGAAGAAGATCATTCATTCCATGAACGATGACATCCGGGAAGGGGCAAGCCTGCATGATGTTTTTAAAAAACATCCAAAGGCATTTTCCCCCCTCTATTGCAGCATGATGAAAGCCGGAGAGGCAAGCGGCGCTTTACCTGAGGTTCTGGACAGGCTGGCATTCATCATCGAACATGAACACAGAATCAAGTCGGATGTGAAATCTGCGCTTCAATACCCGATGATTGTTATTATTTTCCTTTGCGTTGCCTTTTTTGTGCTGTTAACATTTGTGATTCCAAAATTTGTAAGGGTGTTTGTGAGCGCCGGGATCGATCTGCCGATGCCCACCCGGATCTGTATGTTCATGTATGAGTTCATGGCAAATTACTGGGTTTTTCTGGTTGGATCCATTGTCTCCGGAGTGATTGCGCTGTTTTATTATATCAAGACAGAGCAGGGGCGCTATGTCCGTGATACGCTGTTTATGAAAATACCGGTTATCGGCGCACTGTTTATCAAGGCAGCCATGTCCAGGTTTGCAAGTATTTTCGCCATACTCCAGTCCAGCGGAGTGGACATCCTGGACTCCATGAAGATTCTTTCCGGAACTATCGGAAATTTAGCCATTGCAAGGGAGTTCCAGAACATTATTAACCGTCTGGAAGAAGGGCGAGGCATTGCCGAACCCCTGGCCAAAGCCAGGTTTGTCGGGATTTCTTCAGAGTGTCGTGCCTGTCATGAGGACCCGCACCGCGGCGAGCTCGGAATCGGTTGCCAGTCCTGCCACAACCAAAAAGGCTGGAAAGGCGAGCACCTG
>CAYTGW010000116.1:5260-13301 GCA_964437395.1 uncultured Desulfocicer sp. | reverse complement strand
CGACACTCCATATAGATATCAAACGCCAGAAAGAGCAATCGATCCACGTTCTCATTAAAAAAACGGATCTCTTTCAGCCCATCATTTTTCTCAAGCTGATTTTTACATTTTTCATGGACGATTGATTTCAGAGGAAGAATAAAGAATGTCGCTTGGGAAGGGATAAAATTCTGAATAGCCCGGATTCGGATAATCGGGTCCAGAAAAAGCTTTATCTTTTCCCAATCCGGACCGGAAACCAGTTCATCAAATATTGAAGAGAGCCCTTCCGATATGGCATTTCCAACAGGATTGGCAAACCGATCTGTTTGAGATTTTAAAAACTGGGAGGTATCGATCGGGTAAGTGTCGACAACAACATCCATCCATTTTTTCACAATGGCAGACTTGTTCTTTTCAAGTAATTCTTTCAGCCCCATGATTGCCCCTGATACCCGATCACCACCAAACCGTTTCCAGGAAGATTCAAAAAAATAACTTTTAAAATTTATAATTTTACTATCTTACACCCCAAAGAAAATGTTTTATAGTCAACTCCCAATTTCATGTCAAGAATAAAGAAAAAAAATATCAGGGTTATGGATCATCATCCGTAAAAAAAACGATTATTGTAAAATCGTGGCGATATAGTATAAACCCACAAGAAAAAGAATCATCTGGCAACCGTTATTTCACGTGAAAAGGAGCCTCCATGAACAGCTACCTGTTTTATGACCTCGAAACAAGTGGTCTCAATAAAGCTTTTGATCAGATCATACAATTTGCTGCAATACGGACGGATATGCAACTCAATGAGATCGAGAGATACAACTTCCTTGTTAAACTCAGGCCAGATGTTATTCCGTCTCCGAAAGCACTCATTACCCACAAAATTCCCATCTCAAAAACAATGACCGGTATAAGCGAATATGAGGCTGCAAAAAAAATTCATCGCCTGATGAATGCGCCGGGAACAATAAGCCTCGGTTACAACACGCTCCGGTTTGATGACGAATTTCTGAGATTCACCTTTCACCGTAATCTTTTACCACCTTACACACATCAATATAATCACGGCTGCCGAAGGATGGATCTCTTCCCAATTACAATCATGTTCAGATTATACAGGGAAAAGGTATTGTCCTGGCCAAGCAGAAATGGAAAGCCTTCACTAAAGCTGGAGGATGTAAACAACGAGAATAGGTTGGCAACAGGGGCTGCGCATGATGCCCTTGTCGATGTTGAAGCAACACTCGCTTTGACTCGTTGTTTTATAAAAGAAAGTGATATGTGGAACTATCTGTCCGGCCAATTTTTGAAGGAAGTGGATCGCCAAAGAGCGGAGAGTCTGCCTGTATCATTTCAAAATGATCCGTTCAATCACACCCATGGGATATTAATCAGCGGTGAATTTGGTGCTGATATGCAATTTCAGGCGCCTGTTCTGTTTATCGGAGGTTCCATTCCCTATTCCAATCAGACGCTCTGGCTTCGGATGGATCTACCTGAGCTGAGGGAAACAACAATGGATTCAATCCACGAAACAACTTGGGTCATCCGAAAACGGTTTGGAGAGCCGGGAATTCTTTTGCCACCCCTTGAACGGTATATAAGCATTATAGAAAAAAACCGTATGGTTGAATACAATAAAAACTTTGAATGGATACGCTCAAATATTGGAATTTTTAATTCCATCATAAAATATCATCAACAATTTCGATATCCTGAAATTCCAAACCTGGATGCAGATGCAGCGCTTTATCAAATGGGATTCCATTCCCATAAAACAGAAGCGTTGTGCAGAGAATTTCACCTTGCCTCCTTTACCGGGAAGCTGAAATTGATCCACCAATTTCAAACACCTGAAACCAAAACACTTGCCGGCAGAATTCTTGCCCGGAATTTTTCTGAAGTGCTGCCCAAAGAGATCGAAACCCAATTTGCACTATACTTATCCAGGGTGAATCCGGAATCCCCGGAATCCGCTCTTGTGGACTATAAAGGTGAGATGCGAACCACGCCGGCCGCAGCGTTGATGGATATCCAAAAAATCAAAACCGAGGAAAAAATGGAGCCTACCCAACTCAAATTGCTTGATGAACTAGAAACCTATCTGACTCAAACTTTTTGAGATCATTTTGAAACAACAAATCCGGAATCAGGCTCCTTGAGCATTCTTCTGCGGTATCTTTTCAGCGGGAAACTCTGATGGAGGCAGACCATGTCGACATTTCTTGCACTTCCAATTTTTTTCCCAGACAGAATGAATCTGCTGCACGTTCACAAGCACGGCCATATCATACTTGAATCGGTCAGCTCCTCCATCCGGTATTTTAACCAGAAATATTTTATGATTCATTGTTAAATACCTGAGCCAATCCCGGTATTTGTAATCGTCTCCGACAATGACCAATAATTTATCACCATATTCGGTTTTTACTTGCCAGGAATGATAAAGTTTCAGCTCCCCCCCACCGACAATCATCTGCTCTTTATAATGCTCTTCAATAAGCTCAACAAGGTAATCTTGAGCAAATCCGATCCGCGGAATTAATACCATCAATACAGAAAGAAAAATTTTTACGCCCACGAGCATTTTCTCCATTTATGTTTCTTGTTCCTTCAATCGGCATAATTTCATCTTTTCTTTAGGAAAGATAGAATAGGAATATTGATACAAACATGACTATTCTGTGATCGGAAGGGCTACGCTATTACCAGTGTCTGATTCAATCAAATCAGTTTCTGAATGGCGAAAAAAAGAATCGGAATGAATATCGCCGGCAGCATGTTGCCTACGTTTATTTTTCGAATTTCAAGAAGATTAAAGCCTATAGCCATGATCAGCAAGCCGCCGGTAGACGACATCTGAGAAATCACATCCGGTGTTAACAACGGCTTGATCAAAACAGCGCTTACTGTAATTGCACCCTGATATAATAATACAGGCAGGGATGACAACATCACACCAATTCCCATGGTGGATGCCATTACAATCGAGGTGACCCCATCCAGAACCGATTTGGCAAAAAGTGTCTGATGGTTCCCTGAAAGCCCGCTTTCCAAAGACCCTACAATGGCCATTGCACCGACGCAATATATCAGACTTGCTGCAACAAACCCCTGTGAAATATTTCCATAAGCTCCGGCTAACTTCTTATCAAACCATTGCCCAATGCGATCCAATCCCTTTTCGATTCCAAGGAATTCACCGATAATACAACCAACAACAAGGCTCAGGATAACCATTAAAAGATCGTTGCTTCCCAAAGCATTCTTCAGGCCGATCAATACAACGGAAAGCCCGATCGCATCCATCAGGATTCTACTATAGCGAGCAGGGATTCCACCCTTTATGGCGATGCCCAGAAGGCTCCCGGTGATTATCGCAGCTACATTTACAACCGTCCCCAGCATCTTTTCTGTCACCAGATAGTACATACTGAAAGATAAAAAGTGGATTACTTTGGAAAAATAATGTATATTTCACTTGGACTCTTTACAATAATATGTCAATAAAAATACGCAATGGCCACACTTGAAAAAGCGATTTCCATCGCCTTGGAAGCACATGAAGGATTTCTGGATAAATCTTCTGCTCCTTATATCCTGCATCCCTTGAGAATCATGCTGCAAATGAACACACAGGAAGAGATGATTGTCGCAGTGTTGCATGATGTTATTGAGGACAGTGATTATAGCCTTGCCATGCTGAAGGAAATCGGTTTTTCCGATGAGGTCATCGAAGCGCTGGAGAGTGTAACCAGAAAGTCTGAGGAACCTTATGAAGAGTATATTCTAAGGGCTGGCTCAAACGAGTTGGGCCGCAAAATTAAACATGCTGACCTGATGGATAATCTTACGATTTCAAGGATCAAAAAGCTTACCAATCGTGACCTGGAACGGATTAAGAAATATCATCAGGCATTGGAAATACTCGAGGATATCCACCCTCAAAAAAAAACAAGTAAACAAGGACCATACACATTATTTTTAGGAGAAATATAAAACTACCACCAAAATCTACTAATCAATTGACACATAAGCCTTTTTTAACTATGCTACGACCATCAAAAATATGTAACCTTATCTTTAACCAAGTAAAACGATTGAGCTGATTTTTAATTGTTATCAAATAAAGGAGGCATTCATGTTTAAATCCCTATCGAAACCGATAGCCCTTTTCTTATCAGCGATACTGATTCTATTTTCGTTTGGATCGACTGCTTTTGCACTGGAAAATGATCCAAGTGCAGGGGCAATGATTGCAGACACAGTTTTAGCCCGTCCCATGGGTATCATTACCACGATCGTCGGTTCCGCTCTGTTTGTTGTCTCTCTTCCCTTTTCAGCACTTGGAGGCAATGCAAAAATAGCGTATACTAAATTAATCAAAGAGCCATTTGTATTTTCATTTATGAGACCACTCGGAGATTTTTAGATACAACTTTTTGCCATTAATAAGTTCATCATTTTTTGATTCGGGGTGGCTTCATGATAAAAACAAATTCATACTACTGATGTTTTAGATTGCCAAACAATACAACAACAGTAGTATGATTTCCCCGGGAAAAAATCATTTTTGGTTTCATAAGCGGATTAAATTTCCGACGGCTTTTGTCCCGACATGAGCGATTTAAAAAAAATCAACCTGATCCCTCATACAAAACTAAGCAACGAAGCACTGCAAAACCTGATCGAACAATTTGTCAGCAGGGATGGAATCGATTCCGGACATGTAGACACTCCTTTAGAAAAAAAGGTGGAAATTGTAAAATCTCAACTGAATCGTGGTGAAATTGTAATCATATTTGATCCTCATTCCCAGACATGCGATATTATCCCAAAAGATCAGATACCTCCGGAAACCCATATTCAAGGTGACAAACCGGAAAAATCACCGCCAATCCAATCGATAAAATGAAATATACCGAACAAGAACTTATGGAAAAAAATCACTCCTCCCACCCATACTCACCCACAAGCTTTACAAAACGGCATCCCCCAAGGCTGATTTTTTCAATTCCATCATGCTGTCTGATGATTTTAATCAGCTCTTGGGAATGTCTATCTCCCACAGGGATCACCATCCGGCCTCCAATCGCAAGTTGGTTAACCAGAACTGCCGGAATTTCAGGTGCACCTGCGGTTACAATGATTCCATCGAACGGGCTCTCTTCTTTCCATCCGGTTGAGCCGTCTGAATACCGGGTAACAATATTATGATATTTCAGTCTGTCAAATATTTTTCTGGTTTTGATAAACAATGAATGCTTTCTTTCAATTGTATAAACCCGGTAAACGATTTCTGCCAGCACTGATGCCTGATAGCCGGAGCCTGTCCCGAGTTCAAGTACCCGATCCTCTTTTTTCGGTTCCAGTGCCTGGGTCATTTCTGCAACAATATATGGCTGAGAAATCGTTTGCTGCTCTCCAATTGGAAGTGGGAAATCATTATATGCCTGATCCATCAATGCTTCGCTGACAAAAAGATGACGCGGAACTTTACGCATTGCTGTAAGAACATTCTGATCCGTAATACCACGAGCTTCGATCTGGCGTTGAACCATATCTTCGCGAAGGCGGGTATATTTCAAGGCTTCTTTATTCATTTTCTCCTTTGCTTTTTTATCAGAAAAACCCGTTTTTATTTATTCTATTTAAGATCGTTTCGTCAAGGTATTCAGATAAAAATCTTTACCGGCTCCAACCTTGCAATTTCCAGAACTGAAATACTAAATTCTTTTGCTCGATAATTGAATACATCTTGATTTTTACTGAAAAATATTCATAATTTAACAGTATTATACCCTAATTTTGAAAGATTTTCGTCTTGGAAACAACAAAATATTTTTTCATATCACTGCTTCTTTGTATTTTTATCCTTGTTTCTGGTACTGCAGGTTACATGTATATTGAGAACTGGAGCCTTCTCGATTCCCTTTATATGACGGTAATTACCGTTACAACAGTTGGCTACGGCGAAATCAATAAACTCGGCAGCTATGGAAGAATTTTTACAATTCTATTGATTTTTTCAGGAGCAGGCTTTTTTCTTTATGTCGGCAGCACGATCATGCGATTCATTGTAGAAGGAAGGGTGAGAGCTATTTTGGGGAGGAGACGTTTGGATAAAAAAATTCTTCGATTGAAAAACCATTATATTATCTGTGGGTACGGTAGAATTGGCAAGGTTTTATGTGATAACCTGAGAACAAAACCCGTAGATTTGGTAGTTATTGAAAAAGATGAAGGTCATATACCTGCCATGGAAATGGATAATGTTCTTTATATTTCCGGTGATGCTTCTGAAGAGATATATCTTCATCAGGCCGGAATTGAAAGAGCAAAAATGCTCGTTGCTGCTCTTGGAACCGATACGGATAATGTTTTCCTTGTACTCACGGCAAGGCAATTGAACCCAAATATCTTCATCATGGCTAGAGCCAGCAGTAATAATGCCAAATCCAAACTGATCGCCGCAGGAGCCAATAAAGTAGAATCCCCATATGATATTGGCGCCATCAGTATGGCTCAACGGATTCTCCGGCCAACGGTTACCAATTTTCTTGACCTTGCTTTTGAGCATCAGCGGAAAGATATTAAAATGGAAGAAATCCCTGTCAGCAGCTCTTCAAAATTAGCAAATGTCCATTTAAAAGATTCAGGCATTCGGCAACAATTTAACCTCATCCTGATTGCGATCAAAACAAAAGAAGGGGATATGATGTTCAACCCATCCTTTGAAACCGTCATCCGGGCAGGCGATACGGTTATCGCTGTTGGCGAAGGACAGAATCTTTTGAAACTTGAAAAAATTCTCAACCCTGAATAAAAAAAACTTTGTAATAAAACCGATAAAAGTATCCAGACACCTCACCAAAGAATGAAAAAAATGTGTTTTGGATCAGATTTTATAGATGACTCGTTTTTCAGTAATGATAATATCAATATATTTATCATGTGATTCCATTGGAACCTGTTGAATCATCTGATCCTCAAAAGCCAACGATACTTTTCTCGCTGTAATGGGTAATCTGGGAATAAACAGATCGAAATAACCTTTTCCTGTTCCAAGCCTGCCGCCTTTTTCATCAAAAGCAATCCCAGGAATAACTGCGATATCGATACTATCGATGGGCACGACCTTGCACTTCTGGGGATCCGGTTCCATATTTCCAAAAGGCCCATGAATCAACTCCGTTTCCGGATTATCAAGTTTCATCAATATCATATCTTTTTTAATCGTCTGAAATGATGGAAGCACAACAATTTTATTCATACTGAGACTCTGCCTGATAATGCCCTTTACATCCATTTCATTCTCCCGGGCAGAGGGAAGAAATGCAATTTTGGCTTCTTGAAAATTTGCAAAAGAAAAAAGCCGTTCTTTCAGGACTTCCATCTTCTCGGCATGTTCTTTCTCTCCGTACTTCCCAATTTTCTCAATAATCCCATTCCGTATTTCACGCTTTTTTTCCTTAATATCATCCATGGAGCTCTCCAGTTCAACATATCCGAATTGTTTCTATTCCGTTTTAAAACAGATAACCCTTTGGAAAATCCTGTTTTTTGTGTTACGTATTAAAAAAATAATACTTATCGAAATCAGCTTTCATTGTCAACTTGCAACTTGCAATAATTATTGACTAAACATGCCCTGCATGATAATTTTTAAACTTCTTGCGTTCACCATTGAGCAAGATGAATGCCGAGTTGAGAATCTGTTTTTTCCGAATGGTTCGGTTCAAAAAAACAATCAAGCATCAAAATGAAATTGGAAAATAGGTACTCTTATGTTGGAAATCAAGTATATAAGGCAAAATATCCAGGAAATTAAAACCGCACTAATCAATCGGGGTGATTCCACGGATCTGGAAATCTTTACAAAAAGTGATGAAAAGAGAAGATCAATCCTCCTTGAAACTGAGGAATTGAGACATCGAAAAAATATTGTATCGGATCAGATTGCTCAAATGAAAAAAAAAGGAGAAGATGCCGAGACTTTTGTTATCGAAATGCGGGAAGTTTCAAATAAAATAAAACAATTGGACAAAGACCG
>CAYTGW010000116.1:0-5250 GCA_964437395.1 uncultured Desulfocicer sp. | reverse complement strand
CCAATAATATTATATTGAAAAAAATCGGTTCCCCACCAACATTCAGCTTTCAGCCTGATCCGCACTGGACATTAGGGGAGAAACTGAATATATTTGATTTTAGCCGGGCCGCCAGAATCGCAGGCGCCCGATTTCCACTCTATATGGGTGCTGGTGCGCGCATGGAAAGAGCTCTCATCAATTTCATGCTGGACATCCATACCCTTGAACATGGCTATACTGAGATTCTTCCACCCTTCATCGTAAACCGGAAAACCATGACCGGTACAGGACAGCTCCCGAAATTTGAAGAAGATCTTTTTAAAATTGAGAACACTGATTTTTTTCTCATTCCAACAGCAGAAGTCCCGGTGACCAATATTCACGCCACCGAAGTGATTGAAGCCAATCTTCTCCCGATCAAATATGTAGCATATACGCCCTGTTTCCGTTCTGAGGCCGGCTCCTATGGAAAAGACACTAGAGGGCTTATCCGGCAACACCAGTTTAACAAGGTGGAACTTGTGAAGTTCACAAAACCGGAAACATCCTATGATGAGCTTGAAACTCTGTTGGAAAATGCGGAAACCATTTTAAAAAGGCTGTGTCTTCCCTATCGGGTAATCACACTTTGTACAGGAGATCTTGGTTTCTCAGCTGCCAAGACCTATGATATTGAAGTATGGATGCCGGCACAGGGTGTGTATCGGGAAATTTCCTCTTGCAGCAATTTTGAAAGCTTTCAAGCTCGCAGAAGTGATATCCGGTACCGTGATAAAAATAAAAAAGGAACGGAACTGGTACATACACTAAATGGTTCAGGTTTGGCTGTTGGAAGAACCGTAGCTGCCATTCTTGAAAATTATCAGCAAGCTGACGGATCGGTCATCATCCCTGAAGCCCTCAGACCCTATATGGGAGGAGTTGAAAAAATAAAATCATGAACCTTGATAAATTTCCATCCGAAGTGCAACCCAATTTGGTCCCGAAAGTCAGGGGCAGCCTGATATATCGATGTCTGAATTGTGAAAATGAATTTCCAATTGATGAACTTCTCTATGTGTGTCCGGATTGCGGCCAGGTTCTTTTGATTCATGATGCTGATTTTCAAAAACTAAAGGAAATCCCGGGAAAAACCTGGCAGCTCATCTTTGATTATCGCAAGATGCTCAAAATACCGGCCCTCAAAGGGATCTACCTGTACCACGAATTTATCGGCCCTGTTTTACCATTGAATGATATTATCTATCTCGGTGAAGGCCATACACCGATGATCGAAGCCAATCCAATATTGCAGGAGCTGACCAATATCCGGTTTTTTTATAAAAATGATGGACAGAATCCAAGTGCCTCTTTCAAGGACAGGGGAATGGCCAGTGCATTCAGTTATATAAACTATCTTCTGAAAAAAGGATCAATTGACAATATCCTGGCGATATGTGCATCCACAGGAGATACCTCTGCTGCTGCTGCCCTGTATGCCGCCTATATGAAGCCCAATGTAAAATCTGCTGTGCTGCTTCCTCATAAAAAAGTCACCCCGCAACAACTTTCACAACCCCTTGGAAGTGGCGCAGATGTATTTGAAATCCCGGGTGTATTTGATGACTGTATGAAAATTGTTGAGGCTCTTTCCGAACAGTACAATGTTGCTCTCCTGAATTCGAAAAACGCCTGGCGGATTCTGGGTCAGGAATCCTACTCATATGAAATCGCGCAGGATCTTGACTACAAACTGCAAAATACGGTTGTGGTGATTCCCATTGGAAATGCCGGGAATATTACGGCTGTTCTCAATGGTTTTTTAAAATTTTTTGAGGCGGGCATTATCAATACCCTTCCCAAAATTATCGGTGTTCAATCCCATCATGCCAATCCGGTCTATCGCTATTATCTTGAGCCGGATGAAACCAAACGAAAATTCGTTCCAATAACGGTCAAACCCAGCGTTGCACAGGCAGCCATGATCGGAAATCCTGTTTCCATGCCCCGCGTCATCAGCCTTGTTAAAAACTATAACCTGAAAAGCGGTTTTCAAAATGTTTTTTTTGTAGAAGTCACGGAACAGGATATTATGGACTGGGAACTGACCGCAAACCAAAATGGGCACATTGCCTGCACGCATGGGGGTGAAACCCTGGCCGGTCTGGTTGCAGCCAGGCAACAGGGGATTGTTAAAACAGATGAAATCGCTGTGATCGACTCGACCGCACATGCCTTAAAATTTTCAGGTTTTCAGGACATGTATTTCGAAGACCGGTTTCCCCCTGAGTTTGGCGTTACACCCAAACCGAAACTGATGAATTCCCCCATTCTTATTCATCCGGATGATCTTGACGAAGTTCCGGCACCGGGGAAACCCCTTTCTGGTGACTCCTTTGATCGGTTCGTATCCCGTGTTTCCCAAGAAATTGCAAAAAAATTGAACCTTATAAAAAAATGAAACAGTGCCACTCAAAAATTGGTTTTTCTGAAACACCACTCCAAAAACCAAATCGAATCATATTAAGAGGTATTTCGATGAAAACGACTCATATCTGCACGATATTTTGCCTGCTCCTGATATTCATTCTGTCCTCCTGCGCTGCCTCAAAAGAAGATATCATGCTTAAAGATAAAGCAGAAGCGCTCAGAAAGCTGGGTGAAGCCTATATGGCAGAAAATAAAACTGCCCCTGCCTTTCGCAAGCTAAAGGAGGCGGAAAAATTAGATCCCGATGATCCATATACCCAATTTGATTTGGGAATCTTTTATTTTAATAAAAAAAAATATGACTTGGCTATCAAAAACTACCAGCGATGCATGGAATTAAAACCGGATTTTGCATCGGTTCGAAACAATATCGGTCTGGCCTATCTTCAAAAAGGAGATTACGATAAAGCCATTGAAAATTTTAAGGAGCTGACCGATAATTACGTATATGCCACACCACATTATCCTCTTGCGAACCTGGGGCAGGCCTACTACTATAAAAATGACTTTCATCTTGCGGAAAAATATTTAAAAGAAGCGCTTGATCTGGAGCCCAAGTTTGTCGTAGCCATCCACTGGCTCGGGCGTACACAACTGGCTTTGGGCAAAACATCCGAAGCGATTCAGAACCTCGAAAAAGCCATTCAGATGAATGCTTCCGTACCTGAAATCTATTTTGATTTGGGGAAAGCTTACCAAGCCATGGGGTTAAAAATTAAATCGAAAAATGCCTTTCAACGGGTGGTTGAACTGGATCCGGAGGGGGGATTGGCGGCACAGGCAAAAAACATAATGAACCGATAAAAGAATATCATTCGAGTCTTCCAGGAACCATACAATTATTAATATTTTTGGAAAATTGAAAAAATTGGGTATGCAATTTACTCAATCAAAACATAGATTGCTGCTTGTAACTTAATAAAAAAATATTCATAATGTCGGTTAAGCTCAAACAAGACACATGGTCTAACAAATGTTAGTAATAAAATGGTTGAGTTAAATGTATACCAACTATTAAAAAAAGCCTGCAATTGGCAAGGCGCAAAAAGCAGGCTTATTTATTTTAATTTAATTCAATTTTCAATCTACCTAAAAAGGTGAATCAGATAAACTTTCTTCTTCACCCTTCATCCATCCATGCCAAAATTCCAGCTCTGATCGATTTTCAGATCCAAATACGATTGTAGTTGCTGTAATTTTAACTTTTACCCACGCAGCATACTGTTTCAAATAAATAAGGTTAAAATTTGCCACCCCGTTTTCGTCTGTTTCAACAAAGGCTGGCACATTACCAGCAGAGGAGCTTGGAGGCGTTAGAACACCATCTCCATTTAAATCTTCCCCACCGTCAAGCATCAAATTATAATTCAAATCTTCGTTTATTACTTCTTCTCTATCACCTACTGGTAGCAGTTTTCCTTCAACTTCCGTCCAGTAACCCAGTGCATATTCTGTTGGCCAGATATTTAAATATACCTTGGTCTTATCAACTGGATTCCCGTTTGTATCGGAAACGAGAATTGACATTTTCAACTGATATGTTGTTGTACTTCCTTGATAATTTTCAATTTTGGTAGCTGTTCCAATGACAATTGATCCTACTGTGCCACCTACTACGATATTAATTAATTCAGATTTAATGGTAGTACCAACAATGGTTGCTTGTATTTGGATACCTTCAGCATCTGTGCTTTGGGACCCAGAAGTAAATGTTGCTCTGGCTATACCATTAGCATCGGTATTCACAACTGCTGGATTAATCATAGCGCCACCAGATCCTGGGTTAATAATCGAAAATACAACAGGTGCAAAACCTACAGACTGGTCATCAGCAGTACGAACAGTGGCAGTTAAAACAGCCATATTCTTTGTATCTCCGGTACTAGGAGCAACTACTGCTGAGTTAGTCTGAAGTTCTATTTGACTGGCAGTACTTGTTGGTGCAGAGATAGCTACTGTTATTGATTGATTTATTGATGGAGAATCTTTATCATAAACTTGAACTGTTGCTATACCAGAATAAAGAGATTGTAAAGTAGCTGTTGCTGTACTGGATACTCCTATTGGGACTTCGATGATTTGTGTTCCGCTTCCATCCCAAGCTCCAAAAGTTGTTGCAAATACCACTATCTTGCTAGATCCCGGCATCGGACTAAAAACTGTAATAGGCAATTTTGAACCTAAGGAAAGGTTAACTGGATTCTCTGTAGGAGATTGAATTGCAAATGTATCTATTGATGCACCAATAGTATATGTGATAGACGATGTCGCTCCAAGAGCTGCGATATTTAATAATGCAGAACCTGCTGAAGCTGCTGTTACCGTCGTGTTAAAGGTTCCATCAACTTTGCAATTTCCTGATTCTGGTGATACTATTATTGATCCAGTCGATGAGGGATCTATGGACATACTTACTGCTGCATCATAGATGGGATTCCCACTAGCATCTTTTACAGTTATAGTGATGTTGTCACTTTTCTCTCCATCAATGTTAAGGCTTGTAGATTTGTTGGAGGTCGCATTTACCGTTGTTCCAATAATCTGTATTGGGATTTGTTTAGCTTCAAGGCCTTCTACAGTGGCCTCAATGGTAACAACACGATTGCTTTTATCAATAGTACCACAAGAAAAATCAACAGATGCCTGACCTCCTTGATTCGTAGTAGCGCTTCCTGCGCTTAACTGCCCTCCGGATGCAGAAAATGAGACAACAGCACCTTCAACAACACTGTTATCCGTATCGACCACAGTAGCGGTAATAGTTGCTTTATCTGAATTATCCGTTTTGACACTTACCTG
>CAYTGW010000115.1:3356-13418 GCA_964437395.1 uncultured Desulfocicer sp. | reverse complement strand
GCCCGACTGCCGGAAACCTATCAATGGCTGATCGTGCCGGTACAAAAAAGTCCGGCCGCCGGTATTGAATGGCAGGCTTTCCGCCTTTCCGGACAGGATGCCCTGGCAATCAGAGCTGGCAAAAAACTCAAAAATGACGAACTTATGATCACCAGTTTTGCCCCCACGTTGCTCCGTATGGAGCTGGACCGGATTCCTCTCTGGCGCGGAGAGAACCATGTCCCTGTCCGGCAGGTTGTGGAGGATTTTTTCCGTTATCCCTATCTGCCACGGCTTAAAAATCCAGCCGTGTTGATATCCGCCATTCAGTCCGGCCTGTTATTGATGACCTGGGCAAAGGACTCGTTTGCCTATGCCGAAAGCTATGATGAGACGGAACTGCGGTATCGTGGTTTGCGAACAATGCGACCGGTATCATTATCCAGCGAGGATATTCATGGGTTGCTGGTAAAACCGAAAATAGCGGAAAATCAGATAAAGGCTGAAAAAGTCCAGCCGGAAACTTCATCTCAAGGAAAAACCGATGAAGGTGTCGGCACGGAGGAAGCCACAGGAAAATCCACAAGCGGATTACCTGGTAAATCAGAAATTGCTGAAGATAAACCCAAACGGTTTCATGGCACAGCGACCCTGGATACCGCTCGTGTGGGCCGTGATGCCGGGCGAATCGCCGAAGAAGTCATTGCCCATCTTTCCGGACTGGTGGGTGCAAAAGTTACAGTTACCCTGGAGATCGCCGCAGAAGTTTCTGATGGTGTACCGGATTCTGTGGTTCGTATTGTCACTGAAAACAGCCGGGCATTGAAATTTTCCAGCCAGGGATTTGAAAAACAATAACCCGGGTAGGATGGTTGAAAAAAAACGGGAGGCAAAAACCTCCCGCTTTTCAAGTGGATAATTACACATTATTTCTTATTGAATTTTCTTCGGCTGGCCCCCCCAAGTCCCAACAAACCAGCGCCCAACAGCATCAACGTAGCGGGTTCCGGAACAGGAGCAATATCGTTGCCGATGACCGTCATGTCATTCCAGTCACGATCTCCGCCGCCCTTCTGGTCGTCCAGGTAAATGCTGGCCGTATCAAAACCGTTCCAGTTCGTAGCAACATGCTCAATATTGGTGTCCAGTGGCGTACCATTGGCATAGCTGTTAAACTGTTTGTCGGTGTACCAAAGATAATCCAGTGTGGTATCCGTTCTTCCACCTGTATAAACCCCATAGTAGAAGCCAAAATACTCATCAAAAAGCTTCCAGTCTTCCAAGTTGGATTTGGCCCACCATCCGCCGGCATCATATTTAAAATAGACATTTGCTATTGAAGTCGGCTCGGCTTTGGCTTCAAAAACCAACAATTTTTCCACAATTGAAGTTGGAGAGGCGATATTGTCTACTGTAAATAATCCAAAATCAGACTCATACCCGGCAACTTCGACAGATAAAACAAAAAATGAGGATCCGTCTTCGTGAGTGGTAAAATCTGTACAAGTCCAGTAGTCCTGTGTAAAAGACAGGGCAAATGCATTATTGACCAAAAGAAGCATCGCTAAAAAGATAAATAATTTAATTCCGGTTTTCATTGTCTTTCTCCTTATTAACTGCTGCTACCTTATATATTCTTGCAGTAGCTTTGTTGATTGTTGTCGGTTTATATTTTTTTTAATTCGCTTTCATAAACAACGTGTTTGGCAGGTCATTGTAGCAATTGCAGTGCCAAAAAATTAAAAGCTAAAAAATCAAAGATAACCAATTTAAATAAAACATGAAAAAAACAATAAGGTGTTATGTGGGATACCCTTCGTGTGAACTGGATATAAGTAAAAAAGATAATAAGGAATGGTCAATCATCAAAAGGATGACTTCCACTAGACTTGTTCTTTTTATTAGATAAAACAGTAGTTATAATAAATAGGTTGCGAACGGGAGAAGGTACAGCAGCATAATCCTTTGCCTTACCTATATTCCTAGATATAGGAACTTCATTACATATACTGTTTTCAGTGAACGCTGAAAATTAAGATCGACCGATGTGGTTTCATCAGGATATCATCGTAAAAATAACTGGTTTTTACTTGATATCAAGATAGATCTATTTTAAGAGAGAAAAATGAAAAGAAAAACACTGTCCACACCTATAAAAAAAAGGAAGAACACATGAGCAGGCACCACATTGAAATACGACAAACTTTTAATGCCCCTGTTGAAACCATTTTCAACATTTTAACAGATCATGAATCCTTTGGAAAAGTGATTGCTACTTCAATCAAACGTGTGGTTAATAGCCAGGATGAAAACAAGAATGGTGTGGGTTCAGTCAGACGGATCAGTTCATTTCCTGTTCCTGCTTTTGAAGAAACCGTCGTCACATTCAAACCAAACCAGCTGATGGAATATGTGGTCAGTAAAGGCAGCCCGATAAAAAATCATAAAGGCCGGATGGAATTCTCAGAAGAAAAAGGCAAAACCAATCTTTATTACACTATTGAATATGAACCCAGGCTTCCCTTCAAGCTTCTCGGCCCTGTTTTGAAAAGGGCAATTGAAAAACCCATGCGAAGCAGTCTGGAAAGACTTGCCAAGCGCTATGCTCCCTGAATACGACACGAAAACTTCACCGTGTCAAAACTCAATTCCCTTTTGAGCCTTAACTCCTGATGAGAACGGGTGTTTGATCTCCTGCATCAGGGTAACCATGTCAGCCGCATCCATCAGTGCTTGAGGAGCATCACGACCTGTAATGACAACATGGAGATCCTTTCTCCTTTTTTGAATACATTCCAGCACTTCATTCACATCAATAAATCCAAAATTCATGATATAGGTGATTTCGTCCAGGATGACCATGAAGTATTGATCCGATGCCAAGGCATCTCTGGCAAGCTCCCACCCCTGTCGTGCAATTTTTTTATCTTCTTCCAGGTTTTCGGACTGGAATGTAAATCCCCTGCCCATGACATGAAAATCCAAGAGCCCCTGAAAACGGTCTTTTGAAAACAGTTCCCCGTATTTCCATGACCCCTTGATAAACTGTATGATGCAGACATTGAGCTGATGCCCCAGCGCCCTGAATGCCTGACCCAGTGCTGCGGTTGTTTTTCCTTTTCCATTGCCGGTATTGATGATGAAAAGTCCTTTTTTCATAATTCCTGACTGATCCCTGATTTTGTGTTTTGTTACCGCCATCAACTCATGATTTAGGGTTTGTTTTCACTTTTTGTTCCATACGTCATTCAGACAGGCAATGCCACTGTTTTCTTTTTCCAGAGCTTGTAAATTGCCGGATAGACGATCAGCTCCATCAAAAATGAAGTGACAAGTCCGCCGATCATTGGCGCTGCGATACGTTTCATAACATCCGTACCGGTAGCCGTCGACCACATGATCGGCAGAAGGCCCATAAATGCTGCGGCAACCGTCATCATCTTGGGGCGCACCCTTTTGACTGCGCCGTGAACGATCGCCTCATCCAGTTCGCCAATATTTTTCAGATTCCCCGACTTTTTTGCTGAATCATAGGAAAGATCAAGAAAAAGCAGCATAAACACTCCTGTTTCAGCATCAAGCCCTAAAAGTGCGATCATTCCAACCCATGCGGCAATCGAAACATTGTAATCAAGAATATAGAAAAACCAGATGGCACCTATTGCGGAAAAAGGCACAGCCAGCATGACAACTATGGACTTGAAGGCGGAACGGGTGTTCATGTAAAGAAGAACAAATATCAGAACAAGCGTAATCGGAACGATCACCTGAAGGAGTTGACGAACGCGCAGCATATTTTCATACTGGCCGCTCCACTGCAACACATATCCGGTTGGAACAGCAAGCTTTTCTGCTACCACTTTTTTGGCTTCCGCAACATAGCTCCCGATATCACGATCTGCGATATCAACATAAACATACCCTGTAATAAATCCGTTTTCATTACGCAGCATGGAAGGCCCGTTTACAATCTCGATATCGGCAAGATGTGCCAGAGGCACCATTGATCCCATCGGAGTTGAAACCAGAATCCGGCCCAGCCTGTCCATATCGTCCCGGAGTTCACGCGGATAACGCAGATTAACCGGATACCGTTCACGCCCCTCGATTGTTGTGGTTATGTTTTCACCCCCGATTGCGCTCATGATAACTGACTGGAGCTTTTCAATTGTAAGGCCGTAACGGGCAAGCTGATCTCTGCGAGGTTGAAAATCCACAAAAAATCCTCCAGCCACTCGTTCGGCATAAACACTTCTTGTACCCGGAATGTTACGGACAATACGCTCAAGGTCAGTGCCTATCTTTTCAATCTCTTTGAGATCAGACCCTGATATTTTTATGCCCACAGGAGTTCGCACTCCTGTGGAAAGCATATCGATACGCGCCTTGATCGGCATGGTCCATGCGTTTGTCACTCCCGGAATGCGCAGGGCAGAATCCATCTCGTGAATCAGATCTTCCCATGACAGAGTATCCGGCCAAGCCGGACGAAGCATTGCCTTTAAAAATCCAGGAGCCCACGAGGAGTACCATCTCTTCTTGGGTCTCCACTCATTTTCAGGTTTCAGAATAACCGTCGTCTCCATCATGGAAAAGGGAGCCGGGTCGGTTGATGTTTCAGCCCGTCCTGCTTTTCCAAAAACTCTTTCCACTTCAGGGAATGATTTTAATACACGGTCCTGAGTAGTGAGAAGTTCCTGTGCGGCTGTAACCGAAATCCCGGGCAGGGTCGTTGGCATATACAGAATACTTCCTTCCTTTAGAGGAGGCATGAATTCTGATCCAAGTTTGAAATAGATCGGCAAACTTACAGCAACAAGCAAAACCGAAGATGCAATGATCAACCTGGGGTGCTTTATTGCAAATCTGCATACTGGTTCGTAGATTTTAAATATTACCTTGCTGACAGGATGCCGTTCTTCAGAATAATATGTGCCGACAAGTGTTTTATTGGCAATCCATGCAAGCCATTTTGGCCGGAATACAAAAGGATCTATTCTTGTAAAGAGCATCCGCATTGCAGGATCAAGAGTTATGGCAAGGAGTGCGGCAATCCCCATTGCAAGAGTTTTGGAAAAAGCAAGAGGCTTAAAAAGTCTACCCTCCTGATCCACAAGGGAAAAAACGGGGAGAAAAGCGACTGCGATGACAAGCAGTGAAAAGAAAACCGAGGGGCCCACTTCCTTCAGTGCTTCGAGCCGCACTTCATGAAAATCTTTTTTTCTGCCGTCTGCTTGCCAATGATAAATCCTGTTATAGGCGTTCTCCACTTCGACGATCGCCCCGTCAACAAGAACACCGATCGATATCGCTATGCCGGCAAGGGACATGATGTTTACATTAATATTCAGAAAATACATCGGAATAAATGCAATCAATACCGAAATCGGGATGGTAACAATAGGCACAATGGCCGAAGGAATGTGCCAGAGAAAAAAAAGAATAATCAGTGACACGACTACCATTTCTTCTGTGAGTTTGTCCTTTAAAGTCTCAAGCGCTCTGTGTATCAGATCGGATCGGTCATATGTCACAAGTATTTCAACTCCCTTTGGAAGGGAAGGCTTAATATCTTTTATCTTCTGCTTGACTCTGTTAATGACATTCAGGGCATTTTCCCCGTGCCTCATGACAACAATGCCGCCTACCGTATCGCCAAGACCGTCAAGATCTGAAACTCCTCTTCGTATTTCAGGCCCCAGCTCAACTCTTCCAACGTCCGAAAGCAGAACTGGAACACCGCCGGCACCGGTTTTCAATACGATCTTTTCAAAATCAGCCGTGGACCTGGCATATCCATGCCCACGCACCATATATTCAGCACCGCTCCACTCCAGAAGCCTTCCCCCGACCTCATTGTTCGATTCCCGGACTGCTTCCGCAACTTCATCCAATGAGAGGCCCAAAGCGGCAAGTCGGTTCGGATCAACCGTCACCTGATATTGCTTCACAAACCCCCCGATTGAGGCAACCTCGGCAACGCCCTGAACCGACTGGAGTGCATAACGCAGCGTCCAGTCCTGGAAAGAACGGAGTTTGTCAACGGAATGATTTCCGGAATGATCGACAAGGGCATACTGAAACACCCACCCGACTCCTGTGGCGTCCGGCCCAAGCTCTGTCTGAACCCCCTCAGGAAGACGTGACTGGATTTTGGAAAGATATTCAAGAACTCTTGAACGGGCCCAGTATATGTCGGTTCCGTCCTGAAATATCACATAGACGTATGAAAATCCGAAATCGGAGAAACCCCGTATGGCTTTTACCTTGGGAGCGCCAAGGAGGGCCGTTATGATGGGATAAGTCAACTGATCTTCAATGATATCCGGGGACCGGTCCCATTTTGAGTATATGATGACCTGCGTATCGGAAAGATCCGGAAGCGCGTCAAGGCGTATGATTTTCAAGGTATATACGGCTGCCGCCATGAGCACCAATACTCCCATGATAACAAGAATGCGGTTCTTTGCGGAAAATTCGATTATTTTATGTATCATCTGTTTTCTCCGGTTCCTGCCGCCTGCTGAATCGCAGCGCGCAGGCGCGATTCGGAATCCAGAAGAAAATTGGCCCGGACAACAACCTTTTCATCTGCAGTAACCCCGGATATGATCTGGGTCAGACCACCGCTTCGATATCCGACTTTTACTTCCCGGGGTTCGAAACGATCTTCACCGATACTCACAAAAACAATTTGGCGAACGCCTGTATTCATAATGGATGAATCAGGGACAACGACCGAATCCAAGGTCTCGATCTTCATCGAAACATTCACATACATTTCAGGTTTTAAAAAAAAATCGTTATTTTGAAACTCGAATCTTGCTCTCAATGTACGGCTCTGCGGGTCAAGATAAGGATAAATATAGGAGATCTGTCCGGTCTTTTGCGCTTTTGGATCGTATGGAAATGTAAATACCGCCTTTTGTCCCAGCTGGATCAGGTTAGCTTCAAACTCGTAAAAATCAGCCTCAATCCATATTTTTGAAAGATCTGTGATGGTAAAAAGCTCCATTCCCGGTTCAACCTGCTGACCTTCATAAACCCCTTTTGCCGTTACAAAACCGGAAACCGGCGCAAGCAGGGTAACGGTACGTTTCGGCATGTTGGTACGCTCGATTTCCTGGATCAGACTTTCAGGGACATCAAAGAGTTCAAGCCTTCTTCTTGCGGCCTTTAGTAGATCTTCGCCTCCTTTCCGGACTTCAGGAATGGACGAGTTTGCAAAACGCATGGCATTTTCCCTTGCGCGCAGAAATTCCTCTTGGCTTCCCAGAAGTTGCGGTGAATAAATCGTTAAAAGCGACTGACCTGCTTTGACAAGCTGGCCGGTCGTATTCACATACAGCTTTTCAATCCATCCTGAATTTTTTGTATGCACATGGCGGACAAGGGTTTCATCCGGCTTGACAAGACCGACAGCCCGGATGTCTCCTTCCAGTTTCTGCTTTACGGCTTTTTCGGTCTGAATACCGGCAAGACGGATTCCTTTTTCATCTATGGTAACGGTTGCAAGTCCTTTTACACCCTTATCAGGCGATGAAACCTCATCGGAAAAGACCGGAACATAGTCCATTCCCATCTCATCTTTTGTGGGAACAGGCGATCTGATCGAAGGATCCATGGGGTTGCGGTAAAAAAGAATTTTCCGGTCTCCACCTGCAGATGGTTCAATCTTGTTATTTTCAGACACAGCAGCTTGTTCCTTTGAAGGAGAAGTCCCCGTACTCTTTTCTGATGATTCAGACCTTTTTTTTTCAATCGGCACAAGATCCATTCCGCAGATAGGACAGGTTCCGGGTTTATCCGAAATATAGGTGGGATGCATCGGGCACTGATATTGAACCGCATGCTCATGTTTGTCTTTATCGGCGCAGGCAGATAGAAAGGCAGCCAGAAACAGTATGGTTACGACAATAATGATAGATCTATATCCATGAACGGATATCCTCATGGCTTTTCTCCTTTCTTTTTATAGAGAAACCTTTACTCATTCCTTCAGCATTCAGTCAGCACTCTTATTCAATGGAAAAGGGGTTGTATAGGCATCGATACCGGCCCATGATATGAACCTGTCCGACTCCCGTCGCGCAAGCTGTGCAAGCGCATCAAGCCAGAGATTATAATCTTCTATAACAACCGAAAAATCAGCCCGGCCGGCAATATACGAAGCACGTGCTGAATTCAGAGCCGCGCTTGTCTGAGGAATAATGGCATCTCTGTACTGCAGGATCTGCTTATGGTCACGGTTCCATCTGGCAAACAGACCCGAGATTTCCGAGCTGATGGCTATTTCAGTTTCTGTTAGACTTTTTCTGGCCTCTGCAAGTTTATGCCCTGCTGCACGTTTAAGAGGCTTTTGTTTGCTGTTTTGCCATACCGGGAGCGTCATGCCAAAAGAAACAACCGCCATCGGGTCATATTCACTGTCAAAAGCCATCCCGGCTCCGGCAAAAAAATCAGGCCAGAAATCGAGATCGGCGGACTCCAGCCTGTACTCAGCCGATTTCACAGCAGCTTTTTTAACAAAAACATCAGGGGAATTGGCCAACGCAAGCGCTTCCAGGCCTTCGATGTCTTCATGGCTTATAGAAACCGAAGGCAGATCCTGAACTTTCCCAACTGGTAAATTTCCTCGGCGTCCAAGCAATCTGTTCAACCCGGCAGCCATGGCCGCCCTTTCGGCAACGATATCATTCATCCGCTCCGTAAGCCGTGATAACTCAATCTGGGCTTTTAACTGCGACTCCTGTTCCCCCTCTCCTGTACTGTATCGTTTGGCTGCTGCGGCCTCCAGTGTTCCGACAAGTTCTCTTGCCGCAGCAAGAGTTGAGGTCTCACTGTCAAAAGCATAAAGTCCGGCATAGATGGTGCGAACTTCTCTGATAATCTTCCTTTCCATATCAACAAGACCGGCATATTCCATCTCCGATTCCGCACCTGCTGTTTTTCCCAGAACCGACCGCTTCCCTGGAAAAGGGAATTCCTGCTTTACAAGAATTTCACCCCTTGCGAATTCCGGAGATGAAATGGATTGGATATTCTCCTCAAGGGAGAACTCAAGTTCAGGATCCGGAAGAGCAGACGCAGGTTCAACAAGCTCTCTTGATGCAGCGACCCTTGACCGGAAGGACAGGACAGCAGGAGACTTTTCAAGCGCTTCGGCGATCAGTTCATCGACAGCCGGCGCAACCATGCTCTCTTCGGTTTCAACAGAATCGGACAATGCCATTGTATTTTCCCATTGATCGGCAGCATCTCCGTTTCCATAAAGAATCCGGATAAGTAGTATCAGTGACACGACAAATCTTAAAATGATTTTCGCTCTCAAAAAATCCTCCCTTCCGGACGATAATTCTTCCCGAACCTGACGGCCTGGTAAAAATAGAATTACTTTTTGGTATCTGTATTAGGAATGATCTGTCCGCATGAAAGCATTTTTGAGCCATAATACGGATTGCGTATTTTTGACCCCTTCTGAAGCCATGATCCCGGATTCATAGAGCAATATACCACATTTATTCCAGAAGGTTTTGACATTGAAGCCCACATGACCATGGGTTTTGATAAATCCACAAGTGCGGTTCTCATGGATACAATCTCTTTGGCCAAAGCCATTTTCTTGGCTCCTTCTGCAATGTTCTTTGGTATACTCATATAATGAGAAGCATGCTCCCCGGTAACAAGAGAAGCAGAAAGGTTTACGCCAAAGTTTCCGACTTTTCTGGCCGCACCATCAACCGCGTCTGTTTTATCTTAAGCAAGATTGTCCGTTATTTTAAAATATTCTGCAAGAACCGGCTGCATCTTTTCGTCAAACTTTTCACTCCCGGCAAAAACAGAATTTCCGATGGATGAAATTACCAGAAACATTAAACCGGCAATAAGGATGAAATAATCATTTTTCATTGTTACCTCTGCTGTTCTGATTATTATAATTGTGAACCGTTCAAAGCGGTTATTGAAGCTTGAGCTACCTGAAAAAAAATCTGACTCTTAAATGAGGAATTGATACCATCATTATGAATATAATCTGCATAAGATGGATTCTAATCCTTTGGGCTCTTTATGAAATTATATCAT
>CAYTGW010000115.1:0-3346 GCA_964437395.1 uncultured Desulfocicer sp. | reverse complement strand
GTTGCAGTGCGTTCGCTTTTTATGTCCCCCACCGGCAATCGGTTTATATGCAAACAGCGGCTATGATCAAAGGCTGAATGTCAAACTTTTAATTCTTTTTCCAATCGATGACCTATATTCATTTCTGCCAACTCTCTGTATCATTGCAAATTTGAATACCGGCCCAAAATTCAACGGACATCCCGAAATACCTAATCCAATATTTATGCGGTATCTGCGCTGATGCTCCCTTGTCTCGAACGATATAAATGACAGGTGTGTAGATTTAATTTTTATTACGCCTATATATTAACACTATTGATATCCATTATATTAACACTATTGATATCCATGTCAAGGGACGAGTTACTATATGTTAAACAATGCTGTTGACACACAACTGACTTTTACATATAGTCTTTTCTATAAAAAAAGTAAAGTCTTGTCCTTTTATCTTTGGGTCTGCTGACTTTTATTTGGCATACCATCTCTAACGCATACGCTATAAAAACGTTAATCCATTCGCATAAAAATGGAGGAAGTGTCCATTCCAACAGGTGTCATTTTAACGCTACACCCTATCATATTTTAAAGTAATGGCAGGCACGTCTATATGTGTCTTGTAGAAACAACATTTATCAACAAACAAAAATAAGGAGGACGTATGAAAAAGTTTTTATGGGTGATCGGATGGATGGTTGTCTTTGCTGCAGCAGTGGCGATGGCTCAGAACAGCGGAATGATGGGCGGGCAGCAAAACCAGGGAATGATGGGGGGGCAGCAGAATCAAGGAATGATGGGCGGAAATCAAAATCAGTGGATGATGGGGTCCCATCAATCCCAACAGATGATGAGCGGACAGATGATGAATCAGGATATGATGCGGGACATGTCGACAATGATGAACCAGATGAACACAATGATGCAGCAAATGTCCCATGTCATGGATGCGTCAACCGGTATGGATCATGCCGTGATGAATGACATGTCACAGATGATGACCGATATGTCCAAACAGATGCAGGGCATGGCTGAACAGATGAAGAAGGGAACGATGGATGCGGCGACGATGACAAAAATGCAGGAAAAAATGAAAGAACTGAATCAGAAGATGGAAAAATTACAGAAAGAGGGAAAATAATATGAAATCATATGTGAACTGCCGACAAATTTTGTTTTTTTTTCTGAAGCAAAGTCCTGGGAAAAGCAGATGGCGAACTAACCTTTCGTTGGTTCAAGGCCATGCGTTGGCGGTTCACATCTTCTTTATCCTTTTATTTGTTTTACTGCTCACAAATGATGTGAGGGCAGAGGAATGGCGCGGTTATTTTGAAACAAGCGGCGGATATAAAACCGGTGATTTCGGAACTCAGACCCGAACCGATTTATATTATCTCTCATTAGAACTCGGCTGTTTTTCATCTACATATGATGTGAGCGTCACGGTTCCCTATTTGTTTTTGTCTGATGATGCCAGCGAGCAAACAGGCAGCACTTCGGATAATGGCATTGGCGATGTGATATTGCGCGGCGGCATGGTGCTGGTACCGGAAGGGGACATGGGCTTTTCAATGGATGCCGCGCTGGCCGGAAAAATACCCACAGCAAGCAACGACAATGCCCTGGGGTCAGGAGAAATGGATTACGGTGCTTTTATGGATTTTCAGCAACGGTTTGGTAAAATCCGAATATCGCTCATACCCGGTTATATTAAGATCGGTGACCCGCCTTCTCAAAATTATAAAGATATTTATCTGTACCGCATCGGGATATCGAGAACATTCAGCAGAATCAATATCTATACTGCATTTGAAAATCGGACATCAACCTTGTCCGGTGCAAAGAACCCTAAGGAAATAAACGCGGGGCTCTTTTATATGATTAATGAGCAATACAGCATCAAAGGAAATTCCTTCTTTGGCCTTAATGACGGTGGGCCCTCTTTTGGCGCAAGTGCCGGTTGGGTTGTTTGGTTTTAGTCGCCAAATTATCTAATGCTGATTTTTGTTCATATCGGGATAGTGTGGAAAAATTCATTCGATTTTAACAAAAGAAGTGCCTGCAAACACAGCATTCAGGTAGTCGTAAAATGGCATCTTCTGTAAATAAAAAGCCACGCCTCAAAAGGCGTGGCTTGAATTGTCAAATTTAATCAATTCACTTCTAATTTCCTCTTGTAAGCTTTTTAGCGATTTCTTCCCAATTCCATATTTCCTGGTAAGTATCCCCTGTCTTTTCTTTAATAACTGAAGCGACCAGGGAAATGCCATGCAGGTCACCGCTAATGCGAACAACCTTATTCAACATGCTAATTTTTGTCGACCTTGAAAGATTGGGAAGGAAATAGTGTTTTCCGTCGGCAGCAGAAAGTATAAAATCAACTTCCAGCGCCACATGAGGGTCATCCGGGGACATGGGGCATATTTTTTTATCGAGAATGCAATTTGCACCGCCGATTTTTCCTTCAATAGTCGCCATTTCAGCAAAAGCTGTTCCGGAAAAAATCAGCGCTAACGATATTATCAGTAAAACTGTTTTATAATACGAATTAATTTTCATTTTTTTCTCCTTTTTTTAAAATTAAAAAAATAAAAGCAATGATATAAGCCCGACAATTTACTATACCAACTCTTTTATGGGAAAAACTTATTAACAGAGAGATTGATGGATTGTGAATTCTTGTATTTTATTGCTGCATTACATAATAAATAATAAACTATTGCATGTCAATAAATAAAATTTATTTTGTCATGAGACGAATGTTATATTCATACAAGCAAACAAGGAATGAACTCATTGTTGATTGAATCGTTTAAATTATGTCAGCCTGAGTAAACCTGCCTCAAGCCATAAGACTATTGCCTCAAATCAACGAAATAATTGGCTTTTGCTACACCTGCTGTTATTACGGCTTTTGCATAGTGTTCATCGACTATTTCGGTGATTTTCACTGTGCCTGTTTCCTCTTGTTTGTAAAAAGGCTCACTTTTTCTAGCGGCTGGATTTATAGTTTTTACAAATTTTTTTACTGTATACTCCTGTCCGACGACAGCACCACCGCTTTGGCCAATGCAAAGATATACTTCGTTATCAGCCACTTCAAGAACCTGACCGCTCATGATATAGTTGTGCCTGGCCGAATTAATGGATGCACAATTTGCAGTAATAACAATCAGTCCGATTAATGAATAAATAGCATATCTATTGACTTTCATTGTCTTCTCCTTCGTTATATTTGTTATTGACATTGTTCGACATGGGGCACCATGCCGTACTACAATTAGTCTTTGTACGGTTTAATGTTCACCTCCTTTCAATATCCATAGGCCCTGCAGGTAAGATTTTTTCTGTAGGTACCCTTCGAAAT
>CAYTGW010000114.1:0-13493 GCA_964437395.1 uncultured Desulfocicer sp. | reverse complement strand
CGATTCGCGAAGGTGGTAGGACAGTTGGTGCCGGCGTTGTCAGTGAAATAATCGAGTAATCGCATAGGGGAGTCAGCTGGTGAGAATAATAGTTACCCTTGCATGTACGGAATGCAAAAGAAGAAATTATACAACAACAAAAAATAAACGAACAACTCCAGACAAACTTGAGTTTAAGAAATACTGCAGATTTTGCAGGAAACACATCATGCATAAAGAGACAAAATAGTCTGGATTTGATCAATGACTGTGTTTGATTAGGCCAGTAGCATAATTGGCAATGCAGCGGACTCCAAATCCGAAGATTGCGGGTTCAATTCCTGCCTGGCCTGCCAAACCATTTTGGTGAAGCCATATTTTTTCAGGCTGCCATATAATTTAGGAGAGCAATGGGACGGTTACTAAGGAAAAAAACAGTAAGCAAGAAAAAGAAACAAAAGCAGGGAAATGGCGAACCGGAAGGTACAGTCAATGAAGCTGAGAGCAAAATTGTTTCACTTACTGATTTTTCCAAGAATAAACAAAAGCAGGCTCCATCGCCAAAAAAACCATTAGGTGCAGTAATTCCTACACCTGAGTTTTGGGCGACTAGCATGCAGTTTTTCAGAGAAGTCAGAATTGAGTTGAAAAAAGTAGCTTGGCCGTCAAGAACTCAGACGATTGGTTCTACAGCTGTAGTGATCATACTGGTTATGATCATATCATTTTTTCTGGGACTTGTTGACATGGGACTTTCCGGATTGGTTCAATTAATCCTTCATTAATACCAAGGAGATTAACGCGTGGCGTTTAGATGGTACGTTGTACATGTGTATTCGGGTTTTGAAAACAAAGTGAAAACAGCTTTGGAGGAACGAATTGCGACCTCTGGTCATCCTGAAAAATTCGATAAAGTGCTTGTGCCAACAGAACAGGTTGTCGAACTGGTAAAAGGAAAGAAAAAAGAATCATCTAGAAAATTTTATCCCGGCTATATTCTTGTTCGAATGGAATTGAATGATGAGACGTGGCATATTGTAAACAATACAGCTAAGGTTACTGGTTTTCTTGGTGGTAAAAATAAGCCCGCCCCAATATCGGATGAAGAAGCAGCTCAAATTTTGAATCGGATGGAAGCAGGACAGACACAACCACAACCCAAGTTCTATTTTGAGCAGGGAGATGAGATCAGGGTGATAGACGGACCGTTTACGAATTTTAATGGTACGGTAGAAGATGTAAACCCGGAAAAAGGGAAAATTAGGGTTTTTGTCAGCATTTTTGGGAGATCAACACCGGTTGAACTGGATTTTGTTCAAGTTACAAAATTATAATATCAGGAGTAAGGAAAATGGCTAAAAAAGTTCTTGCCATGGTTAAATTACAGGTAGTGGCCGGGAAGGCAAATCCATCCCCGCCCATTGGACCTGCACTCGGGCCACATGGGGTAAATATAATGGATTTTTGCAAAATATTTAATGCAAGAACCGCAAAAGATGAAGGAATGATTATCCCGGTCGTATTAACGATCTACCAGGATCGGTCTTTCACTTTTATTACCAAAACGCCTCCTGCGTCGGTATTGCTCAAGAAGGCAGCCAAGATAGCCAAAGGTGCCGCAGATCCAAAGCGAAATAAGGTCGGTACTGTTACGAGGGCGCAGGTTGAAGAAATAGCAAACCTAAAAATAGCGGATCTGAATGCTAATGATTTGGATGCAGCCTGCAAGATTATTGCAGGTACGGCTAGAAGTATGGGAATAGAAGTTTCCAAATAAAAATTAAGGAACAGGTAGGAAAAAATGCCGAAACGCGGTAAGAAATACGTTGAATCTAGAGGAAAGGTGGATTCCCTGAAACGGTACGATGTTACCGAGGCAATTCAACTTGCGTTAAATTCATCATATGCCAAATTTGATGAAACGATAGATGTTGCGGTAAAACTTGGTGTCGATCCGCGACATTCCGATCAGATGGTTCGGGGTACTGTGATATTGCCGAACGGCCTTGGAAAAGAAGTAAAAGTTCTTGTTTTCGCTAAGGGCGAAAAGGAGAAAGAGGCCTTAGACGCTGGTGCTGATTTTGCCGGGAATGATGAAATCGTTGAAAAGATCAAGGGTGGCTGGTTTGGTTTTGATAGAGTGGTTGCGACACCGGATGTGATGGGAACAGTCGGGAAAATTGGTAAGCTTCTTGGTCCTAGAGGCCTAATGCCAAACGCAAAAACCGGAACCGTTACATTTGATATTGCAAAGGCTGTAAATGAACTAAAAGCAGGAAAAATCGATTTCCGAGTTGAAAAGGCAGGAATCGTACATGCTCCTTTAGGAAAGGTTTCGTTTGGGGTTGATAAGCTGGTAGAAAATTTTACCTCTTTTCTTGAAAAACTGATTCGTCTTAAACCGGTATCGAGCAAAGGGGTTTATTTGAGAAGTATTGCAATTTCAACAACAATGGGACCAGGCATAAAAGTTGATACAGTTCTCGCCAAGGATATAATTAAATAGGCGTCCAAAAAATCCGTTCCGGGAAAAACTGTTTTTATATAAAAATCGGTATATTTGGTTGCCGATATAATGATTTCTAATACTGTCAAAGACCGTAGGTTCTTATTTTGTGTTTAATCGGCTGATGCCGGCCTACAGAGACAGCCTTAAGCTGATGAATGGGTACCTCCGGTTTTTTACAGATTGATGAAGGGGGTGGAAAAAATTGATACGGAATGACAAAGAAAAAATCGTAGCAGAATTACATGAAAATTTTAAAAAATCTAAGGTCGTCATCCTTACAAATTATAAAGGATTAGATGTTACGACGATCAGTAGTCTGCGAAGAAAACTGAGGGCTGTGGGTGTTGAGTATAAGGTTGTGAAGAACACCCTGATACGAAGAGCCTCAAACGATACGAATGTCGGGTTGATCCAAGATTATTTCAAGGGTCCTAGCGCGCTTGCTTTGAGTTATGATGATCCGGTAGCGCCTGCAAAAGTGTTGATTAACTTTTTAAAGGACAATCAAAAGCTCGAAATCAAGATCGGCGTTATGGAGGGTAAGGTTATTGATCTGAATGCAATCAAATCTCTTTCAGATCTACCGTCTCGTGAAGTATTGCTAGGGCAATTGCTATCTGCAATGAATGGCGTCCCGACGGCGCTGGTTCGTGCATTGAATGATGTTCCTGTGAGAATGCTGAATGTTTTGCAGGCAGTCAGAGATCAAAAAATATCCGCCTAACGGTTAATGATTATAGTAAAATTTGTATAAAAATTGGAGGAAAATATGACTGATATAACAAAAGAAAAAGTAATTGAATTTATCGCAAATATGTCTGTGCTTGAACTATCTGAGATGGTCAAAGAATTGGAAGAAAAGTTTGGTGTTTCCGCTTCTGCTCCAGTTGCAATGATGGCTGCAGGTCCAATCGGAGATGCAGGTGCAGGAGCCGCAGAAGAAAAAACTGAATTTGATGTCATTCTTGTCGCTGCTGGTGATAAGAAAATTCAGGTAATCAAGGAAGTTCGTGCCATCACAAGTCTTGGTCTCAAAGAAGCAAAAGCACTTGTTGACGAAGCACCAAAACCAGTCAAAGAGGGCATCGATAAAGAATCCGCTGAAAAAATAAAAGCTCAGCTGGAAGAAGCGGGTGCACAAGTAGAAATTAAATAAATTGCAAGCAAACAGTCTGTTAATATAATATTTTTAATAACAGCAGGGTTGTGAGATAAAATACCATGAGGGGGGCAAATGCCCCCCGATTGGCCTTTATTAAGCAGCTCGAAAACCAAATGGAGATGGCATGTCTGGAAAGCCTTTTATGTACAAGCGACTGAGGAAAAACTTCGGCAAAATTAAGACAATCGTTGAAATACCGGATCTTATCGGTATGCAGAGAAGCTCTTATGATCGTTTGCTACAAATGGATATTCCCCCGGAGAAACGCCAAAAGACAGGTCTTCAAGCAGTCTTCAAGTCAGTTTATCCAATAAATGATTTTACTGGAACTGCTTCTCTGGAGTTTGTATCGTATAGTTTTGGTGAAGTCAAACATTCTGTGAAAGAGTGTATTCATAGAGGAATGACATATGAAATACCGATCCGAATCCGTATTCGACTGGTGGTATATGATTTAGATAAGGAAACTGGTATCTCAAGCATACGTGACATAAAAGAGCAGGAAATCTATTTTGGTACGATTCCTTTGATGACGGAGAAAGGTACGTTTATTATCAATGGAACGGAACGCGTTGTTGTTAGCCAGTTACACCGCTCTTCTGGTGTCTTTTTTGATCACGATAAAGGCAAAACCCACTCAAGTGGCAAAATTATCTACACTGCCAGAATCATTCCGGTACGAGGTTCATGGATTGATTTGGAGGTTGATCCAAAAGATGTAGTCTATATCCGGATTGATCGACGTCGAAAATTTCCTGTTACACTTCTTTTTAAAGCTTTTGGATTTACTACAGAAGATATTCTGGATTATTTCTATGAAAAAGAAACCATTTTTATTAAGAACAATGAATTTTTTCTTTTGTTTAATGAAAATACATTAAAGGGACAGAGATCCAGTTGCGATGTCATCGATCCGAAGACCAGTGAAGTGATTGTCAAACAAGGAAGGGTTTTCACTAAAAGAGCTGTAAAACAGATTATGAGTGCTGGCCTGGATATGATTCCCATCATGAGAGAAGACATTCTTAAAAAATATCTTGCCTCTCCAGTTGTTGATGAAAAAAGTGGTGATCTGATCGGGAGACCTGCGGAAATCATCGATGAGACGCTCCTGAAGAAACTGATGGAAATCGGTATCGAAGAAGTAAACCTTTTATTAGTCGATCCAGCTTACAACAGTGATTCTATTCGGAAAACACTTTTATTGGATAAAGTGGAGAGTAAGGCAGAAGCTTTGATTGAGATTTACCGACGCTTACGACCTGGAAATCCAGCAACACCAGAAGTCGCACTTGATTTCATTGATCATCTATTTTTTAAAACGGCTTATTACGACTTATCGGGTGTAGGTCGTTTAAAATTGAATCATCGTTTAAATATCAATGCCCCTATAAGTTTGAGAACCCTGAGAAAAGAGGATATTCTTCTAACAGCAAAAATACTTGTTGAATTGAGAGATACGCAGGGTGTTGTGGATGATATTGATCATCTCGGGAACCGGCGCGTTAGGGCTGTTGGGGAACTTTTGGAAAATCAATACCGAATTGGTTTGGTCCGCATGGAAAGGGCGATTAAGGAACGCATGAGCATGCAGGAGGTTGACGCACTGATGCCACATGATCTGGTTAATCCTAAACCCGTTTCTGCAGTTGTAAAGGAGTTTTTCGGAACAAGTCAGCTATCCCAATTCATGGATCAAACCAATCCACTGTCTGAGACAACACATAAGAGACGACTAAGTGCTCTCGGCCCCGGCGGATTGACCCGGGAACGTGCTGGATTTGAGGTACGGGATGTTCATCCGTCTCATTATGGAAGAATTTGTCCCATTGAAACCCCTGAAGGGCCCAATATTGGATTGATTGTATCCTTATCCACATATGCGAGAGTAAACGATTTTGGTTTTATCGAGACGCCCTATCGTGTTGTAAGGAATTCAACGGTTTCAGATGAAGTTAAACTTCTTAGCGCGTTTGAAGAAAAGGAGCACCCGATTGCACAGGCAAATGCACCTGTAGATAAGTCGAATCGTTATGTGAACCCGTTAGTAACATCTCGTGTTCAAGGGGAATTCATGATGGTTCGGGCGGAAGATATTGAGTTGATGGATGTTTCTCCGAATCAGCTTGTAAGCGTATCGGCGTCCTTAATCCCGTTTTTGGAAAACGATGATGCAAACCGGGCATTGATGGGTTCTAACATGCAACGTCAGGCGGTTCCACTGACTCAGACAAGAGCGCCATTGGTTGGAACCGGTATTGAAGGAGTTGTGGCAAAGGATTCCGGTGTGACTGTTGTTGCAAAACAGGATTGTGTTGTTGCCGATGTTAATGCCGGACGAATTGTTTTAAAGCATGATTCTTCAGATTTAAAAAATGAACGCCCGGTTACGATCTATAATTTGTCAAAATTTATTCGTTCCAATCAAAATACATGTTTTAACCATAGACCTATTGTTAAAAAAGGGCAGCATGTAAAAACTGGTGAGATAATTGCAGATGGACCAGCTACAGAATTGGGCGAGCTTGCACTTGGCAAAAATGTTACTGTGGCTTTTATGCCATGGGGTGGTTACAACTTCGAAGATTCCATCCTCGTGAGTGAACGCCTCGTAAGGGATGGTATATTTACTTCGATTCATATTGAAGAGTTTGAGGTTGTTTCCAGGGATACGAAACTTGGTAAAGAAGAGATTACCCGGGATATCCCGAATGTCGGTGAAGAAACGTTGAAGGATCTGGATGATTGTGGGATTATCAGACTTGGAGCGGAAGTAAAACCCGGAGACATTCTGGTTGGAAAAATCACACCAAAAGGAGAAACTCAACTATCGCCCTAAGAGAAGTTGCTGCGGGCAATTTTTGGTGAAAAAGCAGGTGATGTTAAAGACACTTCACTGCGGGTACCTCCTGGAGTGGAAGGTATTGTAATTGACGCCAAGGTTTTTTCACGAAGAGGTGTGGATAAGGATGATCGGACCCGACAGATTGAGGACGCTGAGATTGCAGCTCTGGAAAAGGATATGGAGGATGAAATCCGGATCATTGATGAAATTGCTTTGGATGAATTGAAACGGGAACTGATCGGGCAGCAGTGTGAAACTCCCCTGAAAAAAGGTAAAAATATTCTAATTCCAAAAGGTAAATCTATTGAAGCTTTTATGCTGGAAGAAGTAAAGGTCGCAGATCTTGAGGGGATCGTTTTAAATAATGCTGAATTAACTGAAAAGATCCATGACATATTAGATCTCTGCAGGAATCAGAAAAACGCCAGCCGATCCAGATTTGAAGAAGAAGCAAGTCGTTTTGAAATAGGCGATGATCTGCCACCCGGTGTTATTAAGCTGATAAAAGTCTATATCGCCATGAAAAGGGTGCTGTCCGTTGGCGATAAAATGGCAGGACGTCATGGTAACAAGGGTGTTGTTTCCCGTATTCTTCCACAGGAGGATTTGCCCTATTTCAAGGATGGTACAACAGTTGATATGGTTTTAAACCCCTTGGGCGTTCCTTCCCGTATGAATGTTGGACAGATCTTGGAGATTCACCTTGGTCGAGCAGCCCGTGTTCTTGGAACTCAGATCTCTGAGTTGATTTTGGGGAAAAAATATCAAGATTTAAGAGAGAAGTGCAAGCGAATTTTTACCAGAGAATCTGAACAAGGATACATCGATAGAATGGATGATGATGCTCTTTGTGATTTTGCCAAACATTATAATGACGGTGTACACATGGCAACGCCGGTTTTTGATGGAGCCAAAGAAGATGAAATCAAGGCACTTCTAAAAGAGGCCAATGTGCAGACATCCGGTCAGGCAACCTTGTTTGACGGCAGAACCGGAGAGCCTTTTGACGGGAAAGTCACTGTTGGCACAATGTATATGCTTAAATTACATCATCTTGTTGATGACAAGATTCATGCCCGCTCCATTGGGCCATATTCTCTGGTTACCCAGCAGCCCTTGGGTGGTAAAGCTCAATTCGGTGGTCAACGGCTTGGGGAGATGGAAGTTTGGGCCATGGAGGCTTATGGGGCTGCACATACATTACAGGAATTTTTAACAGTTAAGTCTGATGATATGGCAGGCAGAACCCGGATGTATGAAAAGATCGTAAAAGGGCAAAATGTTCTCGAACCTGGATTGCCTGAGTCATTCAGGGTATTAACCAAAGAGCTAATGAGCCTTGGACTCGATATAAACCTTATTGAACAATAACAGTAGGGAGAAGGTATTGGAAACTATATACGATTTCTTCGCAAAACCAAAAGATCCGAGATGCTATTCCGGTGTAAAAATTTCTCTGGCATCCCCAGAAAAGATACGGGAATGGTCATATGGGGAGATTAAAAAGCCGGAGACCATTAACTATCGTACTTTTAAACCGGAAAGAGATGGTTTATTTTGTGCAAAAATTTTCGGTCCCACCAAGGATTATGAATGTAATTGTGGTAAATATAAACGGATGAAACACAGAGGTGTTATCTGTGAGAAGTGTGGTGTTGAGGTAATTCAGTCCAAAGTTAGGCGGGACCGGATGGCACATATCGATTTGGCCACACCAGTAGCACATATCTGGTTTTTAAAGAGTCTACCAAGCAAAATTGGTAATCTTCTGGATCTCACACTTAAAAATATGGAAAAGGTGCTTTATTTTGACAGTTATGTAGTGATTGATCCAAAAGAAACCGGTCTTATGAGAGGCCAATTATTATCAGATGAAAAATACCATGAAGCAATAGACCTGTATGGTTCCACAAAATTTGAGGCGGGGATCGGTGCTGAAGCAGTTAAATCGCTGCTGGAAAAACTTGATTTAAATGAAATATATAAATCACTTAGAGAAGATATTGTTACGACTTCTTCAGAAGCGAAACGAAAGAAATTGGCAAAACGCCTAAAAATTATTGATGCCTTTCGAAACTCAGGTGTTAATCCATTGTGGATGATTATGGATGTAATTCCGGTTCTGCCCCCGGATTTAAGACCGTTGGTTCCACTTGAGGGTGGCCGTTTTGCAACTTCAGACTTGAATGACCTGTATCGAAGAGTGATTAATCGAAACAATCGGTTGAATCGTCTTGTTGAACTGAAAGCACCGGATATTATTGTTCGTAATGAAAAAAGGATGTTACAGGAATCTGTTGATGTCCTGTTTGATAACGGGAGACATGGCCGAGTTGTAACCGGAACAAACAAACGCCCATTAAAGTCTCTTTCCGATACGCTCAAAGGAAAACAAGGTCGTTTCCGACAAAACCTTTTGGGAAAACGTGTTGATTACTCCGGCAGGACAGTTATCACGATTGGTCCAAATTTACGATTACATCAGTGTGGTCTCCCTAAAAAGATGGCGCTCGAATTGTTTAAGCCCTTTGTTTATCACCGGCTTGAGCATAAAGGTGCTGTTTCAACGGTCAAAAGTGCAAAAAAAATGGTTGAGCGCTTAACACCAGAGGTGTGGGATACGCTAGATGAAGTGGTAAAAGAGTACCCTGTCATGTTGAACCGTGCACCAACCCTTCATCGATTGGGAATTCAGGCATTTGAGCCGGTTCTTATCGAAGGAAAGGCAATACAGCTTCATCCACTTGTATGCACAGCATTTAATGCGGATTTTGATGGGGATCAGATGGCAGTTCATATTCCTTTATCTGTTGAATCTCAGATCGAGGCACGTGTGCTTATGCTTTCCAGCAATAATATCCTTTCACCGGCAAATGGCAGTCCTATTATTGTGCCAACCCAGGATATTGTTCTGGGTATCTATTATTTAACAACAGAAGCAGCCGGGTCAAAAGGAGAAGGTAGAATTTTTTCCAATCCCGATGAAGTCCGTTCCGCGTATGATTTTGACGCTGTGGATCTGCATGCGAAAATTGTTGTACGGATGAACGATAAACGAGTGGATACTACCGTTGGCCGAATTCTGTTGTGGGAGATCATTCCAAATGATGAAGTGGTTGCGTTTCGTCATATCCGAGTGAACTCTAAAAAAACTGCAAAGGCAGTAGTCTCAGAGATTAGCAACGGTGCCCTATTTACCGATATGGTGAATGAACACTCAAAATGCAACATTACGGGCAGAAAAGGGCAGACCGGATTATTAAAAAAAATTGAGTTTCAAAATGTCTTTAAAATTTCTGTAGAGGATGTGGACACGCTATATTCTCTGAATGTGGGAGATATCGGTCCAATTCTGGAATCGGAGGATGGCTATCACATTTTTAAGGTGGAAATGAAACGAACTGAAATTCCTTTTAACATGATAAACAAGGGAATGGATAAAAAGGCGTTACGCGACCTTGTTGATTACACTTATCGAAATACTGGACCGAAAACAACTGTTATACTTTCAGATCGCCTTAAGGATATTGGATATCGATATTCCACACAAGGTGGACTTTCCATCTCGATTGATGACATGATTATCCCGGATGCCAAATGGGATCTCATTAAGAGTGCGGAAAAGAAGGTTCAGGAGATCGGTAAACAGTATACAGAGGGGCTGATTACACAGGGTGAAAAGTACAATAAGGTCGTCGATATATGGGCTAAGGCCACAGATGATATTGCCAACGCCATGATGAGTTCCATGAAGACAACAAAACCTGATGATGTTATCGATAGTAATGGACAAGTTAAAGAAAAAGTGAATTCCATTTTTATGATGGCAGATTCCGGGGCCAGGGGGAGTAAAGATCAGATGCGTCAGCTTGCCGGTATGCGTGGGTTGATGGCAAAACCCTCTGGAGAGATCATTGAAACACCGATTACAGCTAATTTTAGAGAAGGGCTTACTGTTTTACAATATTTCATTTCAACTCATGGTGCTCGAAAAGGTTTGGCAGATACAGCTCTTAAAACAGCCAATTCCGGATACTTAACTCGTCGTCTGGCCGATGTCGCTCAAGATTGCATGGTACATGAAGATGACTGCGGTTCTATGATGGGTATAGAGGTTGAAGCCCTGTTGGAGGGCGGTGAGGTGATACAGCGACTTGGGGATCGAATTCTGGGAAGGGTTGCATTGGAGGATATCATTGATCCATTTACAGATGAGGTTCTGATCAAAGGCGGTCAAGAGATTGATGAGGATGCTCTTGAGATTGTTGAAGATGCTGCTTTGACCATGGTAAAAATTCGATCTGTCCTTACATGCAGGACTCGGTTCGGTGTTTGCGCCAAGTGCTATGGACGTGATTTGTCTCATGGGAAAACGGTTGAAATCGGACAGGCCATTGGTATTTTGGCAGCGCAATCCATTGGTGAACCTGGAACCCAGCTTACCATGCGTACCTTTCATATCGGTGGTACAGCAAGCAGGCGTGTTGAACAGGCAGATATCCGGGCGCGATCTGAAGGAACTATAAGATTTGAGGAGATGAAAGTCATCACAAATGCGGAAGGGCAGAATGTCGTAATGAATAGAAGGGGTGGTGAATTCATTATTGTCAGTGAGACGGGACGAGAAAGAGAACGCTGTCATGTCATATATGGTGCTCATGTAACGGTAAAAGATGGCCAGAAAGTAGAATCCGGCGATTTGCTGGCGACCTGGGATCCTTTTACGACTCCCATTATCACAGAAGTTCAAGGTATTGTTAAATTTGGTGATATTGAACTCGGAAAAACAATGCAGGAAAAGGTTGATCCGGTTACAGGTAAGTCCAGTCAGACCATTATCGAGGGCAAGGCTACGGATGTGCGTCCCAGAATTTCAATTAAGGATGAAAAGGGAAAGACCGCTGTACTCTCTTCAAGTGGGATGGCTAGATATATGTTGCCTGTAGGGGCGATCCTACTTGTAGAAGAAGGGGATGAGGTTCGAGCCGGAGATGTGATTGCAAAGCTTCCGAGAGCAACAACAAAGACCAAGGATATTACCGGTGGTTTACCACGTGTTGCAGAGCTTTTTGAGGTAAGAAAACCAAAAGAAACAGCCGTACTCAGTGAAATAAACGGGTATGTGTCTATTGCCAAGGCAACAACGAAAAAAGGAAAACAAAAAGTTACGATAACACCCGTTGATGTTGGTGAAAAAAAAGAGTATCTGATACCTCGCGGGAAACATATTAATGTTTATGAGGGGGATTATCTTCGGGCTGGTGAACAGATTGTCGGTGGATCAGCAAATCCTCAAGATATCATGAATATCAAAGGAGAGGTTTCTTTGGCAAGATATCTTGTTGACGAAGTCCAGGAGGTCTATAGGCTCCAGGGTGTAAGGATAAATGACAAGCATATTGAAGTAATTGTTCGGCAGATGATGCGCATGGTAAAAATTAAAGATATTGGTGATACAGATTTAATTTCAGAGGAACAAGTGGATCGTCAGCGCTTCGAAGATGTGAATCGGGAAGTTACAGAAAAGGGGGGTAAACCTGCAATCGGTGAACCTCTTATTTTGGGTATTACCAAAGCGTCTCTTGCCACGGACAGTTTTATATCAGCTGCTTCATTTCAGGAAACAACAAAAGTCCTGACAGATGCCGCTATGGGTGGGAAATACGACAATCTCCGCGGTCTTAAAGAAAATGTGATAATGGGCAGGTTGATCCCTGCCGGAACTGGATTGCGGGGATATCAGAATCTTGAAATAGAACAAGAAGATAACCAAAGTAAGGCCTCTGGAACGGGCATCTAAGAATCATTAGTTATAGAAAGAATTATCCTTAGGAGATAATAATTAAAAAAACTTGACAATAAAAAAAAAAAAGTATAAATTTTTTAATTTTGTTTAACAGATCTTCTGCGTTTGTAAATTATAAAGGAGTGTAGAATCAGGATATGCCTACAATAAACCAATTGGTCAGAAAAGGTAGAGAGCGGGTGCAAAATAAAACAAACACTCCGGCTCTCAAGGGGGCTCCGCAAAAAAGAGGAGTATGTACAAGGGTATATACATCGACTCCGAAAAAACCAAACTCTGCTTTGCGTAAGGTGGCAAGGGTGCGTTTGACTACCGGTATCGAGGTTACGGCATATATTCCAGGTGTCGGGCATAACCTTCAGGAGCATTCCGTTGTGTTGGTTCGTGGCGGCCGTGTAAAAGATTTGCCTGGTGTGAGGTATCACATAGTCAGAGGCACCTTGGATACTCTTGGTGTTACAGATCGCAGACAGGGGCGATCAAAATATGGGGCTAAAAAACCGAAATAACAATTGGATTCATATCCTTAACATTTAATATTACTATTTAACGCAGGTGCGAGAATGCCAAGAAGAAGAGAAGTTCCAAATCGATTAATTATTCCTGATTCCAAATATAACAATAAGCTCGTTTCACGTTTTGTGAGTTGTATTATGCGTGACGGTAAAAAAAGCACAGCAGAGGCAATACTTTATAAGGCGTTTGATATAATTGAGGAAAAAATTAAGGAATCCCCTCTTGATGTATTTGAAAAAGCAGTTGGAAATGTACGTCCCCAAATTGAGGTAAAATCCAGAAGGGTTGGTGGATCTACTTATCAGATTCCTACAGAGATTAGACCGTCTAGACGGACAGCCCTTGCAATAAGATGGCTACTTACTTTCTCTAGAAAAAGATCGGAGAAAAGTATGGCCAGTAAGTTGGCAGCGGAACTTATTGAGGCGGCTCAGGACCGGGGGAGTGCAGTAAAGAAAAAAGAAGATACTCACAAGATGGCCGATGCGAATAAGGCTTTCGCTCATTATCGATGGTAGCGGCAGGGATGTTGTTAATTACAAACTATGGAAAACTTCTGTATATTTAAATAAAACGTGTTGTAAAATATTTTTAAATCATTTATACCAATCCGGTTCCAAAGGAGGACGGGAAGATGGCGAAAGAAAAATTTCAGCGAACGAAACCACATGTAAAT
>CAYTGW010000113.1:0-13542 GCA_964437395.1 uncultured Desulfocicer sp. | reverse complement strand
AGGCCTAACAATTTTCCTGTTTTTTTATTGGAAAATCGGGTTATGCAAAGGTCTCGATACCTGCACCTTGGCGCATGGCTCCGCCCTTTGGATTCGATCACATTTTCAATATTAACTATTTTAAATAATATAATATTTTGTATATATGCTATTGTAACAAAATCAATTCAACAGTTGCTTTTTCGCTTCCCATATTAACAAACGGGGCCGCTTATCAATACTGGGCATCAACTCATTGAATTCTTCCCGGCTCAATACTAATGGACGAATTTTTCTTTTTATATATCGTTCAGTTTTTCTGCTCAAATCATTCAGATGATATTGATTGATATCTCCAATCAATAAAAGATCAATGATCCCGGTGTCCTTTCCTTCTGCATAATCATCCAGCAAATATGCACATTCCAGATCCCCAAGGCGATTCACAATTCCGTCAATGACCTGGTCCAAACCAACCACCTTGTTGATCATTGATCGCAGCTCTGGGAATAGAGGATGCTCCTGATTGGCTGTATAATAAACCTGCCTTCCATTTTTCTTGGCTTTCAGCAGGCTTGCTTTTGTAAGCTGATTCAACTCTTCCCGAACCGAATTGGAAGATATATTGAACTCTTTTGATAGCTCACGCAGGTAGGATGTAGCCAAGGGATTGATAAAAAGACGCACCAGCAGCTTGATTCTCGTCTTGGATGAAATGATTCCGGAAAGCAGGTCGTTCAAACAAATCTCCTTTACGAGTAGTTTTTCTACTCATACTTGAAATCGGAGATCCCGTCAAGAATTTACAGAAGAACCAAAGAGGCTATGTTTGGTCTGAGTCGTTTTTCCGAAGGTCTTCCATTATGCGATCACTCCCCCGCCGTTCAGATCTCATCTGGCAAATCTGTTCCGAGACAAGCCCCATCATAAAAATCACAATGGAAGTCGTAAAAAGAAGAGCGCTCATATTGGTAAACCGGGAATGGGTGACAAATGTATAGATATAATAAAAAAATCCAATTAAAAACATGGCCAGGCTCACAGGTAAAAATACCCGCATAGGAGAGTACAGCGTACAGATTTTTGTGATGATCATGAAAAAACGCACGCCATCTTTGAAGGTGTTGATATTGCTTTTTCCGGTTTGACGGTTTTTCATATGGATGGGTTCATACTTTACACTCCATCCGCCCCTTAAAACACCCAGGGTTAATGTTGTGGGATAGGAATAGGTATTGGGCAGCATGTATAAAAAATTTCGGGCTACATCAGCCTTTACCACTCGGAACCCGGATGTGAGATCCTGAATGTTAAATTTTGCAACATACGAAGCCAGCCAGTTGTAAGCCTGGTTTCCAAGAGCACGTCCGATGGTAGAATTTTCCTGAAAGGAACGAGCTCCAACCACCATATCAAATGCAGGTATGTGCTTGATCAATTTTTCAATATCGTCGGGATCATGTTGACCATCTCCATCCATGAATACAAAAATATCACCATCTGCAATCCGGATACCGCTCTTGATTGCTGCCCCATTACCAATGTTATAGGGGTGATTGAACACTTCCGCTCCTGCGGAAAGCGCCTTTTGTTCCGTATCATCCCTTGAACCGTCATTGATCACGATCACCCGATATTCAGGATATCGTGTCCGTATTTTGGATACAAGGCTGCCGATGATCGCAGCTTCATTGAATACGGGAATAATAACTGACACTTTTACGTTCTTCATTGATCCATTTTGAAAAGTATTAAAATTACATGTATGATGGCTGCAAACTCATGACAATCGAATCGCATTAAACAATAGGAAAAAATAGCCTTTTATGTCAAGGTAATTATACTGGATCAATACATCAAATAACCTCTGTGTCAAAATGCCGGCTATGCAAACTATCAGACAGCAACTGATAACTGCTCTTGAAGAAAATGAAATGACGGCCAGAGAACTGTCCAAAAGTCTGAAAATTAAAGAAAAGGAGGTGTTTGAACACCTTTCCCATATCCGGCGGACATTGAAGAATCAAAAGAAAAAGCTCTTGGTAAAACCGTTTCAATGCATGATCTGTGATTTCAGTTTTAAAGACAGAAGACGATTGACCCGCCCAGGTCGCTGTCCCAGATGCAGGCAGGGCCATATTGAGGCGGCCACCTATCGGATCATCTCATTCAAAAGAGCCAGTGAGGAAAACAACACCCCTCCGTGTCCGGAATCTACTGGAATGGATGATTAAACATTGTCCCCTATCCGGAAATATGGCATAAGTGAAGTCTGCTTCTGAAACTCAAAAATAAACCCATAGCACGGTCTGATAAACATATTGATGAAGGATTGCATTGAAAAGGAGGATCTCGTGTTTTTTTCTTTGATCGAAAAACGGAGAAGCATCCGAAAATTTCTGGATAAACCCATTGAAACCCAAAAAATCGATAAAATCATGGAAGCAGCGCTTCGGGCGCCTTCTTCCAGGGGGTTCAATCCATGGGAATTTATTTTTGTAACCGATCAAACTGTTTTAGGACATCTCTCCAAGTCAAAACCCCATGGTTCTTCCTTTCTGAAAAATGCTGTATTGGGAATCGTTGTTTTGGCGGATGAAAAAAAATGTGATGTATGGGTTGAAGACTCTTCCATTGCATCCATTTTTATCCAGCTCGCTGCACAGGATCTGGAACTGGGAAGCTGCTGGATACAGATCCGGAAAAGAATGCATGACGATTCAATCTCTGCAGAGGATTACATTCGCAAACAGTTGCAGATTCCGGAAACACTGAGGGTGGAATCGATTATTGCCATTGGTTATCCTGGCGAACAAAAAGCCGCCCACAAGAAAAACAAGCTGCAATACGAAAAAATATATCATAATCAATACAAGCAACCCATGGCTATAGATAAGGAGGAAATATGAAAAGCACTGTTTATTTTACAGACCTGAGCGCAGGCCCGAAAGAAAACCTGATCTCCAAACTCGGCAGACTGATTGAAATTGCCGGCCTGAGCCGGATTGTTCATAAACGGGATCTGGTTGCGGTAAAACTTCACTTTGGCGAGCTTGGCAACACCGCCTATATCCGTCCGGTTTTTTTTCGAAAGATTATTGAAATCATCCGAAAAGCCGGCGGAGATCCATTCTTAACCGACGCCAATACCGTATATGCCGGGACACGAAGCGATTCCGTCAACCATTTGCAGACAGCCATTCATAATGGTTTTCCCTATTCGGTTGTGGATGCCCCGATCATTATTGCTGACGGATTGAGAGGAAAAAGTGAGATTGCCGTTGAAATTAACCAAAAGCGATTTCAGCAAGTGTACATTGGTTCTGAAATCGTAAATGCCGATGCCTTGATTTCCGTTGCACATTTCAAAGGACATGAACTCTCCGGTTTTGGCGGAACCATTAAAAATCTTGGAATGGGGTGTGCCTCCAGGAAAGGAAAACTTGCTCAGCATTCAACGGTGAGTCCAAAAGTGATTCAAAAAAAATGTATCGGGTGCGAAGACTGTGTCCCTCATTGTTCCCAGAGTGCCATCTCCGTTACCGATAAGAAAGCCTCGATCAATCCGGAAACCTGCATCGGTTGCGGTGAGTGCATTCTCATCTGCCCCAACAGCGCCATACAGATTCAATGGAATCAATCCGTCCCGGTGTTTCTTGAAAACATGGCTGAATATACGTTGGGCGTGCTGAAAAACAAAACCAATAAAGCGTTGTTTGTCAACTTTATTACGGATATTTCTCCGGCTTGTGATTGCTATGGCCACAATGATTCACCTCTTGTTCGGGATATCGGCATCCTGGCCTCTACAGATCCGGTTGCAATTGATCAGGCATCGGTTGATCTGGTTAACAAAGAAACAGCGCTCCCTGGTTCTTGTCTGAAAGAAAATCGTGGTGCAGGAGAAGACAAATTCAAGGGGCTGTATCCTTATGTGGATTGGACGATCCAGTTGGACTATGCTGAAAAACTGGGGCTCGGAACCCGCGAGTACAACCTTGAAGATTTACCCCCGAAAACCAAGGACAAACAGTAAAACAGAAATGAAAAAATAATGCTATCGTCCTGAATAACAAGACACATGTCCAAGTATTCAGGACGATATCCTGGATCATCCGGCTGGAGTCAAACCTGAACCCTCCCAAAACCGTGTCTATTCTACATTCAACAATCCGCAGTGCAACTCTATCTCTGGCATAAAATTTGTAAAGATAAATTCATGTTTGATTTTTTTTGGGCGGAACCTCCTATTTATCGATGCGATTCTGATTTTTATCTTTCCGTGATAAAAATCGGTAATGGTTATTGTATACAATTATATCAATGAATTTCTTACATGCTGGAAAACAATTTTGCTTTGAGCGAAAGGTGGTCAAATGGAACGTCGTGAAGACAGACGGATAAAAATGACTCGGGATTCATTTGTAACAAGCAAGCATTCAAAGAAAAAATTCGGGCGGATCATTGATATCAGCCGTGGCGGACTGGCATTTTACTATCTCAATACTGCATCCTTACCCGGTAATTTTTCTATTGAATTCGGAATCTGGCTCCAGGAACAAAATCTGTTTCTGCCCAATATCATTGCCAATACCGTATCTGATACAGAAGTGGAGTACCACAACCCATATAAAAATATTCCTTTACGAAGAAGGAGTATCCAGTTCTGTAATCTGTCCTTTGACCAGACCGAACAACTCCATTCTGCTTGCGGCTCTTTTCTTGCCGAAAAAAGATATGAACCAGAACAAACTCACTTCCATTTTCATCCCCTGTAGACTTGTACGATCCTTCAAACCCGAATAATTTTGCTAGAACTATCCTGATGTGCGACAATCAGATTAACCTTGCATCCACTCAGCGCTTCAACCACAGTCGAAAATGCTTTTTCATGTGTGTTATTGGTTTCACTCAGGTGAGCAAGTATAACATGCTTCAATTTTTCATGTTTAACATCCGCCAAAAGAGCTTTGGCATCATCATTTGAAAGATGCCCGGACCTGCTTTTCACTCTCTGCTTGAGAGGCCAGGGATATGGGCCCTGGGTCAGCATCTGAATATCATGATTTGCTTCAAGAATGATGATATCACAACCTTTCAGATGCTCTCGAACCATAGAGGTGACAATTCCCACGTCTGTTGCGATTCCTAATTTTGCCCCATTTTTTTTTACAGTAAAACCGGCGGGGTCATTTGCATCATGTGAAATTGAAAAAGGATGGATGAGAAGATCGCCGATCGAAAAATCATTTCCACAAATAAAATGGATAGAGTCTGGAATTGCTCCAAGGGAATTCCTTGCTGCCTGATAGGTTTGGTGGTTAATATAAACGGGTATTTTATAGCGCCTTGCAAGGACGCCCACGCCTTGAATATGATCGTTATGCTCATGGGAAACAACGATCGCATTGATACTGGCTGGAGAAAGCTTTCTTGATGTAAGCCTCCGTTCCATTTCTTTCCCGGAAAGTCCTGCATCAAAAAGAATGGATGTCATCCCATCAGAGACAAAAATAGCATTCCCCTTGCTCCCACTCGCCAGCATGCAGACAGATAAATTCAGATCTTGACAGCGACTTTCATTCAAACCACTATACCCCGGTATGACCAAATCCACCTGTATTCCGGCCTGTCTCATCCAACTGTTCAACTACCACGACATTTGCCTGATAAACCCGTTTAATAATCATCTGAGCAATCCGGTCTCCACGATGAAATATATGCGGCTCTTTCCCAAGATTAATGACTGCGATTTTTATCTCGCCCCGATAATCCGCGTCAATTGTACCCGGTGAATTGATCAATCCAATGCCGTACTTGACTGCCAACCCGCTTCTTGGACGAATCTGGGCTTCAAAGCCATCCGGGATAGCCATGGCAAATCCTGTTGGGATCATATGAATTGCACCGGGCTCCAGTGTAAAGTCCTGATCAATGGCGGCACTGATATCCATGCCGGCGGATTGAGCTGTCATATACCGTGGAAGGGGGATATCCGCGTCTTTTTCCGGATATAATCTTAGCAGTTTTATCGTCGGCATGTTCATTTTTGATTCATTTCCCAAAAAACAAATTCAATACTTTTATGAATAAACCTGAAATCAAAATTTCCATGTTGCGATCCGGCTCACAACAGAATCCGGACCAAGAACGCTCAACGCAATTTTATTTTCTTTTAAAATAGCCTGGGCCAGATCCTGAATATGATCCTCTGTTACAGCTTCAATTTCATCCAAAACAGATTGGATTGAAATTTCGCGTTGAAAATTGAATTCATTCTGAGCGATCCTGAACATTAGATTGTCAGTATTTTCCGATGAAAGCAAAATATTTCCGTTTGTATATTGTTTTGCATTATAAAGCTCTGAAGAATCGATATGATCATGCTCCAGTTTATTCAGTTCTTTCATCAACAGATCGATAACCGCCTCTGTTTTATCTGGTGAAACCCCGGCATAAATACCAAGCAATCCGGCATCGTCATGAGAGGATGCAAATGAATATACTGAATATGCAAGCCCCCTGCGCTCGCGAATCTCCTGAAAAAGCCGTGAGCTCATGTTCCCCCCAAGTATTGTATTCAGTAGTGAAAAGGTATATCTTTCCGGAGCTGTTGCTGTAATGCCAGTGGTACCCATGCAGATATGCACCTGTTCTGTATCCCTCGGGCAGATCTGAATGGTGGGTTTGATATCGGGTGGAAAACGGTCCGGCAGACTGAGTCCGGTATTAATTTTTTCAAAAGCCGGCGTAATTAAACCGACGAATTGGTCATGATCCACATTTCCGGCAGCAGAAATCAGAATGCGATCCGGCTGATACTGCTGACGCAAAAATGTCTGAATGGTAGCTGCATCAAACCGGCTAATATTCTCACGGGTTCCGAGTATGGAACGTCCCAATGGATGGTCTCCCCAAAAGCCATTCAATAAGAGCGTATGAACCCAATCTTCAGGAGAATCTTCAATCATGCCTATCTCCTGAAGAATAACCGGCCTTTCTTTTTCAACTTCTATGGGATTGAATTCGGAGTTTAAAAAAATATCCGAAAGGATATCCACCATGGTGGTAAGGTGAGTGTCCATGACTTTTGCATGATAGCAGGTAAATTCCATTGAAGTAAATGCGTTGGTTTGGCCTCCGATCGCATCAACCTCTTTTGCAATCAAAAAGGCATCTCTTCTGGGTGTTCCCTTGAAAATCATGTGTTCAATAAAATGGGAAAGCCCGCTCTGTGCAAGGTTCTCATCCCTTGCGCCCACATTTACCCATACCCCCATAGACACAGATCGGACATGAGGGACTTTCTGGGTCAGAATTCTCACGCCATTCGTCAAGACAGTCTTATTTACGCTGCTCTCCATTTTTCTCTTCCAGCGCATCCTTAAGACTCAATCGAATCTTGCCGTCCCGAGTGACCTCCAGAACCTTTACCTTGACGATATCTCCTTCATTGACAACATCGGTTACCTTTTTCACATGATGATTGGCCAGCTGGGAAATATGAACAAGACCGTCCGTACCGGGTTTAACCTGAACAAAGGCACCAAAATCGGTAATTTTCATTACCTTTCCTTCATAGATTGATCCCACTTCGGGATCCATGGCGATATCCTGAACCATTTTCATGGCAGCCGCCCCCTCTTCCTGGCTCAATGCAGAAATTTTCACCTCACCGGAATCATCCACTTCAATACGCGTATTGGTATCTGACTGAAGAGCGCGAATCACTTTACCGCCTGGGCCAATAAGATCACGAATCTTATCCGGGTTAATTTTTATGGTTATAATTTTGGGGGCATAGGGGGAGATTTCATTTCTGGACTTACTCAGTGATTCCATCATCTTGCTTAGAATATGTATGCGTCCTTGCTTTGCCTGGTCCAAAGCTTTTTCCATCGTCTCCCTGGATAGTTCATTGATTTTTATATCCATCTGCAGGGCTGTAATCCCTTCTTTTGTACCGGCAACCTTGAAATCCATGTCTCCGGTATGGTCTTCATCCCCAAGTATATCTGTAAGAATTACTGTTTGATCCCCTTCCTGGACTAGTCCCATAGCAATCCCGGACACTGGTGCTTTGATCTGAACACCTCCATCCATCAATGCTAATATTCCCGCACAAACCGTACCCATAGAGGAAGAGCCGTTGGATTCCAGAACTTCAGATACAAGGCGCACCGTATAGTCAAACTCTTCTTTGGGCGGTAACACTTTTTCAATCGCCCTGGTTGCCAAATTCCCATGTCCAATATCTCGACGTCCGGGAGCACCGACCCTTTTAACCTCTCCCACAGAATATGGTGGGAAATTATAGTGCAGCATGAACGGTTTAAACTCTTCTCCGCTCAGTGTCTCCACTCGTTGCTCATCCTGCCCGGAACCAAGGGTTAATATACCTAACACCTGTGTTTCACCGCGAGTGAACAATGCGCTTCCATGGGGTCGAGGCAGGATACCGACTTCACAGGAAATCGGTCGAACTTCATCAAAACGTCGATTATCAATCCTTCGACCTTCTTTCAAAATCAGATCACGGCTCACGGATTTCTGAATATCGCTCAGAATTCTGCCCACCTCATGATCCCGGTCTGCATATTCCTCACCAAGACTTTCAATCGCCTTGGTTTTAATCTCTTGCAATACCTTTCCACGCTTTTCTTTTTGCAGAATGACAATGGCATCCCGAATTTTTTGTCTTACTTCTGTTTCAAGTCGATCAATGAGATTCTGATCTTTTTCAGGTTCGATTAATACCCGTTTTTCCACTCCGACATCAGCCTTTATTTTTTTCTGAATATCAATCAGAGGTTGCATGGCTGCATGGCCGAAATAGATGGCTTCCATCATATCAGCCTCACTTACGATATTACCGCCGCCCTCCACCATAACCACACCGGTTTTTGAGCCTGCCACCACAATATTGATATCACAATTTTCATCCTTGCATTGGGAAATGGTTGGGTTTGCTATAAACGCACCTTTCACTCTGGCAACCCGAACTGCAGCGATTGGACCGTCAAAAGGAATATCGGAAATCTCAAGTGCAACAGAGGTTCCAACCATGGCAAGTACATCGGGATCATTTTCTTTATCCATGGATAACACGGTTGCAATCACCTGTGTTTCAGCATGAAAAGTTTTTGGGAAAAGAGGGCGAATCGGTCGATCGATCAGACGACAGGTAAGGATCTCCTTTTCACTGGGACGGCCAACTTCACGCCGGAAGTAATTCCCGGGAATTCTTCCTGCAGCATATATTTTTTCCTGGTATTCCACGGAAAGGGGGAGAAAATCGAGTCCGGCCTTTTCTGATTTATCAGCAACCACGGTAACCAGAACCATTGTTTCTCCAAACTGTACCAGAGCGGACCCCGAAGCCTGCTTGGCAACTTTGCCAACCTGTATTTCAAAGGTTCTTCCTCCAATATCAGCTTTATATGAAATTTCCATACATAATCTCCTAATTTGAAAACAAAACCAAAACCGATTCAAATGAATCATGCTGCCGGAATACCCCTATCCGGTCAAGACTATTCACCAGGCTTTAGCATTTATCTAATTTTTGCAGACAACCAAGCACTGAAACTCTCTACATCTGCATGCGGTAACCCTTGGCTTCGCGCTCCCCCTTACTCCCTGATGATCAACTTCTGATTTCACATGGTATCAGATATTCACCGGAAATAAGCCCCTGCATAAAGCGATAATATCACTCCAGCCTATCTTCTTAGATTGAGGCCTTCAATAATTGTGCGATACCGATTAATGTTCTTATCCTTTACATAATTTAATAATCTGCGGCGCCTTCCAACCAGAATCAACAAACCTCTTCTGGAATGATGATCCTTTGTATGAACCTTTACATGCTCTGTAAGGTAAGTAATGCGGCTTGTTAGAAGCGCAATTTGAACCTCCGGAGATCCGGTATCTGTATCATGCATTTTAAAACGATCAATCATATCCTTCTTGTTACTAGATGTAAGCGTCACTTTCTTTTGCCTCCTCTTAAAAAAAATAAATTTTAAAAAAACTCTTCAGCGATCTGTCACAGTTTGCCCCAGCATTATGGTGCTCAAGGATGGAAAACACAACAGTAATCATAAAGGCCATCTTTTTTTTGGGTATCCATAACTGCAAGCAGATTATTTTTTATATCAACAATTTTTATAAATCCATTAAATCGATCTTTTGTTTCCGACTCAATCCATTTTCCTGTTAAATCAGAATCCATTATAGGTTGTCCATATAATATTTTTTTTAAAACCACATCATCGGCAACCATCCCTTTCATGGCACGGATTGCATCGTTCATACAGATCAAGTTATCTTTCAGCCTGTCCTGAGAAACAATCGTTTCCATCTCCTCCAGTGTAACAGATTGATCTATTGTAAACCCGCAACTTTCTATCCTTCTCAGCCTCTGAAGATGGCTTCCGCACCCAAGCTCTCTGCCTATATCCGCACAAAGTGTCCGGATATAGGTACCTGCTGAGCAGGATACCTGAAAATCGATCTTCGGAAGATCGATTTGAAGAATCTCAAGGCTTGAAATCATTATTCGCCGGGCGGATTTCTGAATAGGCCGCCCCTTACGTGCCAATTTATATAACCGCACCCCATTATGTTTCAATGCCGAGTACACTGGCGGAACCTGATCTATCTCTCCAACAAAACAGCGGAAGACAGAATGAAGGTGTTCCTCCGGAAAGTCAAAATAATCACAGGTAGCGGTCACTTTTCCCGTCATATCAAGTGTATCGGTTTCTGTACCGAGGATCAGCGTTCCCTGATATTTTTTGCTCCCCTTTAAAAAAAAACGGGCCAGCCTTGTTGCTTGATTCACACAGCAAATCAAAACACCAGTTGCAAACGGATCTAATGTTCCCGTATGCCCAACTTTGTGTAAACCTGCTTTTTCTTTTAAAAGAGCAACGACCTTTGCAGATGATATACCTGCGGGCTTATCAATGATAAGCATTCCACTTGATTCGTTTTCCATACAGCTTCTATAAAGGGTTTAAAAGTTGTCCGCCAAACGCAAAATCTCTGCTTTGATCTCCGACAAAGTTGAAACCACATTGAATCCTGCGGCGCTTTTATGGCCACCGCCTCCATATGTGGCAGCAATTCCAGCCACATCCACCGATCCGTCTGAACGAAGACTGATATGGAATTGATGTTTGCTGTCCGGCATATCTGTACAACCATTATTGCTTTCAAAAATCAATGCCGCTACCTTCACATCTTCAATATGCCGTGCATAATTGATTAACCGTCCCAAATCTTCCGGCTTCGAACCTGTTTTATTCAACATCTCCTGAGTCAATGCCATTATCGACAATTTACCATTTTTTGACACTTCTATGGACTCAAGTACCATATTCAAAAGCTTTATCCTGCTAAGAGAATATGCAACAGAAACATGACTTGCCACATAATTCGGATCAACACCCAGAGAGACCATTTCTTCGCAAATGGCAAATGCTTCTTGATTCGTATTTGAAAACCGAAACGAACCGGTATCCGTCATAATCCCGGTATAAATCGAAAAGGCCATTGATCTGCTTATTTTTACATTCAATTGGTTAATCAATCGATATACGATCTCAGCTGTCGCACATGCAGATGGATCAACAATTTTATATGTTCCAAAACCTGTATTGGTAATATGATGGTCAAGATTTATGATAACCGGAATCTTTCCAACCAGACCCGCCTTATCACCAACACGTTCCAAATCCCCACAATCCAGAACAATTGCCGTATCAAAAACATTGATGTCATCAATCTTTTGAGTAATGTTTTCCGAATACGGCAAAAACTGAAACAAATTGGGTAACCCATCTTCATTGTACAGACTCACCTGCTTACCTATCGAAAGCAAGGCAAGCCCCATTGATACCGTCGCCCCGATTGCATCTCCGTCCGGCCGAATATGTGATAACAATAAAATATTATTGCTTTTTTTAAGATGATCTACTATCTGATCCATTTTTTATTTTAATATTCTTCAACACAAGATCAATCCTCTCTCCATAATCAAATGATTGATCATAATGGAATCGAAGATCCGGCATATGCCGGAGCCCAAGCTGACCGGCAAGGGAAAGTTTGATATAACCGAGTGCACTCTTAAAGCCCTTTTCTGCTTCTTGAGCCGCCTTTTTCTTATCAGAATCCGCCCCTGATACTGAAAAATAGATATATGCAAATTTTAAATCCCTTGACATTTTAACCCCGGTGATGGTTACCGGTTCAAGTCGAGGATCGCTTATGCTCTTTCGTAAAAGGTCGGATAGATTCTTTTGAATTTGACCAGATACCCTGTCTGCTCTTGCAAAAGGCTTCATATGCTCAATATCTCCATCTCTGTATCGATAATTTCAGCCAATCCAAGATCTTCCGCCATATTAAACATTTTATCAATTTTTGAATTGATCACTTGTCGGTTGTTGCCCACCATAGTAAATCCGATTTCCGCCCGCTGATGAACATTATTTAACCCAACCTCTGCAACAGATGCATTAAAACTGTTGCTCAACCGACTTGTAATCGCCTTAACAACTTTTCTTTTGGCTTTCAGGCTATGGCACTCATGAAGTCTGAAAACGATTTTTCCAATCCCGACAACCATATATATCCACAATATTTAAGAATAAAAATATCATCTACGCCATGGTTGGTTTTATTTCCTCAAGATAATAACATTCAATCTCATCATTCAATTTAATGTCATTGAAATTTTCAATTCCAATTCCACATTCATACCCGGCCTGAACTTCCTTGACGTCATCCTTGAACCTTCGCAGAGAAACAATTTTGCCATCATAGATAACAACCCCATCTCTCAACAAACGTGCGCGTTGCCCGCGCTCCATCTTTCCATTGATTACATGAGATCCCGCAATTGTTCCTTTTTTGGGTATTACAAAGATTTCACGCACCTCAGCTCGTCCAAGAATCTTCTCAACATATGTTGAATCCATCATTCCAACCATTGCATCCTTGATATCCTTAATGGCGTTATAAATGATGTCATAAAATCGGATATCGACATTCTCATCAGCAGCATATTCCTGAACCTTTCCGCCTGGACGAACATTAAAGCCGATAATAATGGCATTTGATACCGCCGCAAGAGAAACATCCGATTCCGTTATCGTACCTGTTGCCGCATGAACGACATTGATTTTTACCTCATCCCCGGAAAGCTTGGTTAGAGAATCCTTGAGTGCTTCGATAGATCCATGGACATCTGCTTTGATAATCAGGTTCAGCTCCTTTAGTATACCTTCCTTCAATTTTTCAAAGAGCCCCTCAAGGCTGAGCCGGCTCGATTTAGCAAGCTCTTTGGAACGTTGTTTCTGTGCTCTGTGAGAACTGACCTGTTTTGCATTCTTTTCATCATCAATCGAAATTAATTCATCTCCTGCCTCAGGCACACCGTTCAAACCCAGAATTTCCACCGGAATTGACGGCCCAGCCTGGTCAATAGGCTCTCCGCTATCGTTCAACATTGCGCGGACCTTTCCATAGTGTATACCGCAAACCACCGGGTCA
>CAYTGW010000112.1:0-13555 GCA_964437395.1 uncultured Desulfocicer sp. | reverse complement strand
CGTATGCCGTCTTCTGCTTGAAAAAAAAAACCAGCTACCACAACCAAAAAAAGCAGTAAAAAGATCCCCGCAAAAGCTTTTAAAAGATTAACGGTTAGATTTGTTTTTACTTTTACGGTTTTTTTACCAGCTCTTTTTTTCTCTGCCGCTTTTTTTTTTGCCATGTAATCGTAATGTGCTTTTTATAAGTGCTAAATTTCTATTCGGATTTATCTTACCATTTCACTCATTTTTTCATTTCACTGAAAATCTGATAGCTGGTCAATACATCAAGCGCACGGACCACTTGATTATCAGACATCAATCTTTTCAAATTCAAGGTAGCATATTCCGTATCTTCAAGCTTGGAATCCGTTTCTGAATCTTCATCGGGTTTTGACCCATCCGGTTCCGCCACTTTGCCATCAGACTCAGCTTCCAGATGGTTTTTTAAATCTTTTTCCTTTAAATAGGGTATTTGATCCTCATCTTCTGCTTTCAGGGTCTGATATTTTAAAACAATATCCGGCTCTATCCCCTTGGCCTGAATCGACCTGCCGGATGGAGTATAGTATCTTGCAATGGTAAATTTCAAACCCGAACCATCGCGAAGAGATCGGACCGTTTGAACAGACCCTTTACCAAATGAAGTCGTTCCGATCACAAGTGCTCGCTTATGATCCTGAAGCGCGCCTGCAACAATCTCGGCAGCACTGGCGCTCCCACCATTTATTAACACAATGATCGGATATTTCCGTTCGATTTCATTTTTTTGGGCTTTATAGACCTGATTATGTTGTTCAAGTCTTCCTTTGATGGATAAAATAATCCCGTCTTCAAGGAAAAAATCTGTCACACCGATCGCCTCGGGTAGAAGACCACCCGGATTATCACGAAGATCAATCACAAGCCCCTTTAATTTTGGATCCTCGGTTTCTATACGTTTCAATGTATCTTGTAAATCAACGGTTGTTTTTTCTGTAAAATTATAGATACGGACATATCCGTAGCCAGGTTTCAGCATAATAGAGCGTACGCTTTCAACGGGAATAACATTGCGGGTTACCGTAAAATCGATTGGTTTTGGTGTGTCTTTTCTGACAATCGTCAGCTTGACACTGGTACCGATTGACCCTTTGATTGCCTTGACAGCCTCACTGATGGTCATTTCGTTTGTAGGCTTCCCATCAACCTTGAAAATAATATCTCCGGCTTTTATCCCTGCCTGATGTGCCGGCGTTCCTTCAATAGGCGATACGACTGTTAAAAGTCCTTTGTCCATATTGATTACAATGCCGATTCCGCTGAATTCTCCTTTGGTATCATCCTGCAGAAGTTCATAATCTTCCGGAAGCAGATATGTGGAATGAGGATCCAGACCATGAACCATTCCCTGAATGGCTTTTTGTACCAGCTCTTTTGTATCCACCGGTTCAACATAATCATTTTCGAGGATCTCAATCACGTCGGAAAAAATTTTGAGACTCTTGTATGTCTCCTCTGTGTCTGCAGATATCTCCCAAAACAATCCGCTCCCTGAAATGAATAAAATAGCGATGAAAACAACCAACAGGAAAGGGTTACTATACTGCCTTATTCTGAATACCATTAAAAGACTCCTTCAACTGTCGCCTAACCAATTAAGAGGGTTCATCGGTTCGCCACGATGGCGTACCTCAAAGTAAAGGTTCGATCCTGTCATGGATGCGGTATCACCGACAGTTGCGATCACCTCTTCTGCTTCTACATAATCACCTTTTGACTTAAAAAGCTCCTCTGCGTGGGCATACAATGTATAATAATGTTCTCCGTGATCAATGATCATCATATTCCCATAGCTTTTAAACCACCCGGAATATAGTACGATTCCGCTATGGACAGCCTGGATCGGCTCACCTCGTTCCGCCTTTATCTCGATTCCGCTCCGATAATTTAATACTTTATATTTCCCTTCCTGATACGGCCCGAAAAAGGATATGATCTTACCTTTGACCGGCTTTTTGAGCAAGCCTTTAAATTCATTAAAAGGACTTGTCGGTTTGCGGGATATTTTTTTCTTTGGCTCAACATGGAGCGATAAAATTGTCTGGTCAAGCGCTTGTGCTGCCTGCTTTAAAGAGTCAATGGCTGCCAACTCTAATGTCTTCTTGTCTTGTATATCTTTCAGGAGATCCTTTTTTCTGGTCCTTTTTTGGGTCATGATCTGAATTTGCTTACTGAGATCAGACTCCAGCGTAACTTTTTCCTTTTTTTGATTATCCAGATCACCCAATATCATTATCAACTTCTTCTTATTTTCTTTGTGATAGGCAAGAACCTCATCATCATATTCCAGGATACGTTCCATGGCAAATTTTCGATAAATCAAATCGTATACAGAATCAGCAGATGCAAGGATATGTATAGGGCCAATGAGATTCAGCTTATATAGCGCTGAGATTCGTTTTGCAATATATTCTTCCGTTACTTGAATCTGTTGTTGCAATTTTATGGAGTCTGAGGTGATCTTGCGGATTTTCTCATCCAGACCGGAAAGATCGGAACGTATTTTTCGTACCTGAACATTTACCCGGTTCAAGGCCAATTCCATGTCATCCAACCCGTTGATAATCGATGTCTCTTCGTTACTAAAATTTTGGACCTGGTCTTGATGTTTCTGTATCGCTAAATTGATATCTTTTGATTTTCCCTTTGCCTCATTAACTTTTCTTTCAGCTTCGATTTCTTTTTTTGCTTCAATTTCTTTTTCTTTAGCCTTGATATCTTTTTTAGTTTCTCGTGACAATTCAGGAGCCTGAACAATACGGACATATCTTTCTCGATTTCGAATATACCCTGCTTTTTCCTGATAAGATATTTTTACCCATTCACCATGATAGGACAGAATCTGTACCTCATCTCCCTTGTGTAAAATTTGAATTACACTTTGATTGCGATCCGGGCCAACCCGGACATTCAAACTAGGGGATGTAATCACACCCTTTCCCGGCGTAAGTGTATCTTCAAGTCCTGAAGATGTCTCAGACCATAAAAAAAGACAGAATATGGATATTAATATTTTAAAAATTGTTTTAGTGATAGATAACATCCCAGCCATCCGGCAAACATGCTACAAAAAACGATTCCCATGGAGATGGATATTGGAAGAAATCTCATCACAAAAAAACCGGATGAAATCCCTGGATCAACATTGGAAGTAATGAACACATAGATAACAAAAAGGATCAATATTCCGATCACCCCGCCAAGAATACCCTGAAAAATACCTTCTATATAAAAAGGTGCCTTGATAAATCCATCCGTTGCACCAACAAGACGCATGATTTCAAACTCCTCTCGCCTTGAAAAAAACAACAGGCGGATGGTATTGGCCACAATAAAAACAGATGCCATGAAGAAAACAAGACACATGGCCGTACCTGCGAATTTAAACAGGTTAAAGATACCAGTCACACGGCCAAGCCATCGTTGGCCATACTCAACCCCTGCAACCTGAGGAAACATTTCAACCTGGGCTGCCAAGATTTCCACCTTACCCCAATTTTGTGTGGATGGAATCATCTGGATCTCGAACACATCCGGAAGTGGATTTTCTTTTAAATTCTCAAAAAGTGCCATCTGCCGTTTCATCTGCCGTTTTAATTCTTCCAGGGCATCCTCTTTGGGTATGAATCGAACCGCTGAAACCCCATACAGGGATAAAATTTTTTGTTTTAATTCCGGAAGCTGAATTTTTTCAACATCCTTATTCAAATAAGCCATTATTTTGACGCCCTTTTTCCAGGACACCATAATATCGTTGATATTCGTAAAAAAAAGGCCGAATGCACTGACAATCAGGATGGACAGGGAAATGGTAATGATTGTAACAATATGAAGGAACCGATTGCTGTTCATGTCCTGAAAGGCGCGTTTTATAAAAAAAATGAGCAACTCTGTTTTCATAATGTAATAGTCTTTTTCTTTTCCATCAGGGGTTCGATCATTGGCGGTTCCATCATGAGTCCATCTTTCAGATAAATCACTTTGCCTTTTGTATCCCGGATAATTTCTTTATCATGTGTCGCAATTATGACGGTGGCACCACGAGAATGTACACCTAAAAGAAGATCCATGATAATCTTGGCGGATTCAGAATCAAGGCTTCCCGTAGGTTCATCTGCCAAAATAATCTTTGGATCACCGACAACCGCTCTGGCAACTGCGATTCTCTGTTGTTCACCTCCGGAAAGACTGGGTGGAAAAGAGTTGATCCTTTCTTCCATTCCAACGGTTCGCAACACACTGGTGACCTTTTTCTGAATGAAACGGGTTTTCTCTCCTTTCACCTCCAGCACCAGTGCGATATTTTCATAAACGGTTTTTGTCTGGATAAGTTTGTAATCCTGAAATATGATACCAAATTGTCTTCGTACCACTGGAATACGATTAGATGCGATTCTCGACAGATTCATTCCATCGATTAGAATCTGACCCTCTGATAAGGCTTCCCCAAAATACAGTAGTTTCAGCAGGGTCGATTTACCAGCACCACTTGGACCACTCACCAGAAGCAGGTCGTTCTGTTCAACATCCAGTGTGATATCCGTCAATGCATTTTTTTTTCCAAAACGCTTATGAACATGGAACATCCGAATAATGGCACTTCCTTCTGTATTCTGCGTCATCAAGTCATTACCTGTCTCATTGCTTTATCAAGATATAGATGGGTTGACATAATAGAAGAGTGTAATCATATCAACATTTGCAATTTTCAGGCCTAAAACTACCTGAGCCTTGTCGTTCCGTAACCGACCACTTGAACATTGCTTATGGATATTACAGATCATAAAAAACAATAGCGCCATAAGCCTTTGTATACAGTAGAGCATATTGTATATTAAATTGCCTATAATTCTATATTGTTGTAAGAAAAAACTCAACGGTTTTTCTTGCCTCGGAAGATTTTAATTTGACCTGACCGCAATTAACTGGTACTTCACGCTTGAGCATAAGGAGTGCTGCCAACGGTTTTCCTTACTCAAGGCCTCCACTGGGTCCCTAACAAAGGCTTCTTCCAATTCAGTGGGGGCTTTTTATCGGATCATCACGGGAATTGCAATATTTTCTTTCATTAAAATAAGGTATTACGAAAGAATATAATAGGTCAAGCGTTTCAGGAGATATTTGTAAATGAAAAATGAATTGATTGAGATGTTATGCAGGAAATCATTTAAATACAGCCAGACCCCGATTTTCAAACTGGTTTCCGGTGAAATGAGCTGTTTTTATGTGAATTGCAAGCCAACCCTTTTACATCCCAGAGGCATGTTTCTGGTAGGGCATCTGGTTTTTGAAGAGATTAAAACCTTAGGGCTGGCCGGTGTCGGTGGCCTTACATTCGGTGCAGATCCCATCGCAATTGCCACGGCTTTTGTATCGGAAACCAAAAACAATCCGATTAATGCTTTCTCCATACGAAAGGAGCAGAAAGATCATGGTATTATCAAATGGGTGGAGGGTGATTTACAACCAGGAGCCAGGGTTGCAATCCTGGAAGATGTTGTAACAACGGGAGGATCCACAATCAAAGCAATTGAACGCGCCAGATCAGAAGGGCTGGATGTTGTCAAGGTCGTCACGCTTATCGATCGACAAGAAAATGATGGTATTGAAAAAATAAAACAACATGTTGAGGATGTGTCTTCAATTATAACAAGGGATGAACTGATCGCAGCATATGGAGATTATTCCACTATGTAAGTTGCACACGCATTCTCAGATTCCCAAACCGCCACTCGAGAAACATGTATTTCATCCCCCTTAAAACATTTCTGGAGTTCGGTTGCGATATATCTGGCAAGATTTTCCGATGATGGATTTCCATCACCTAAAAACTTGAGCTCATTTAAGAATTTGTGGTCAAGGGTATTCATGATCTGAGACAGATGCTCTTTAAATTCACCAAAATCAAGTAGAACACCTGCATTATTTAACTGTTTCCCCGCAATATAGGCCTCAACTTTCCAGTTATGGCCATGAAGATTCTCACATTTTTCAGCCACCATCCGCAACTGGTGTGCTGCCGCAAAATGATCTATTATTTTTAACTCAAACATTGACTATCTCTCCTGATCGTTATGGGCTGTATGATGCCTGATCAATAAAAAAGATTAAAACCACTCCCTGGAGAAAAAAAACAATCTTATTATTTAGCAACATGTCCTTTCAGAATGTTCTTGAGTTTGTTTTTTAACTTATCGGATTCCAGTTTTAAAAAGTCGTTTAGCAGAGCCACCTGTTTCTTGCTCAGATTGGTTGGTGTAAGAATCTGCACTTGAATAATCTGATCCCCTCTTCCATATCCGCGCAAAGAAGGAATGCCTTTCCCTTCTAGTCGAAAGGTCTCACCATATTGAGTCCCACTCGGTATACTGAGAGTCTCTTCGCCCTCAAGTGTCTGAACCTGTATTTTGTCACCAATGGCCGCCTGGATAAAGGAGATCTGTACCGTGCTGATGACATCGGTGTTATTTCGTGAAAAATGTTTATGGGGTTTCACATCAATAAATACATAGAGATCACCGGGTGGCCCCCCGACACCAGCTTCCCCTTCACCGGATAACCGTAACCTGGAACCGGAATCAACACCTGCCGGTATTTTGACGGAAACGGTTTTACTCACAAGAACCTGCCCGGCGCCTTTACACTCCGAGCATGGGTGATTTATTTTTTTCCCCCTGCCATTACAGGAAGGGCAGGTTGTGCTTACTGTAAAAAAACCCTGGCTCCTGGTTGCCTGCCCAGATCCCCCGCAGTACTGACAAGCTTCTGGATGTGTTCCAGGCTCACAACCATTACCTCCGCATGTCGGACAAGTTTCCGCTTTTTCAATATCGATTTTCTTTTCTGTTCCAAAAGCAGCTTCCATAAAATCAAGACCCAGATCATACCGGAGATCTGATCCTCTTCTTGCCCGACTTCCAGAGCGCCTTCTTCCTGAGCTGAAGCCAAAAAAATCTTCAAAAATATCTCCAAAACTTGAAAAAATATCATCAAATCCTCGTGCCCCTGAAAAACCCGCTCCCTCAAGCCCTTGATGACCGTATTGATCATAGATCTGACGCTTCTTATTGTCACTCAGAACTTCATAAGCCTCTGCAGCTTCTTTAAATTTTTCCTCCGCTTCTTTATCCCCTGGATTTTTATCTGGGTGATATTGTATGGCAAGTTTTCGATAGTTCTTTTTCAGTTCACTTGACGATGCATCCCGGCGAACGCCAAGCACCTCATAATAATCACGTTTCGTACCCATAGAAAAATCCGATTCTTTATCTTTTGTTTATTTTTGTTTTTTTACAGCCTTGGTTCAATCAGAAAGAATACAATCCCCATGATATCATTTTTTCAACTGTTGAATCTTCCACCTGTCTGCTATTGCAGGAGGACGCCAGCTATGGTACTGACAAAACTAACTCATAAAACTAATACAGAAGTTTGGCTTGTCAATGAAGAATATAGAACTCCCATTCATTAAAGAGATGTTTAATTCAATAGCACCAAGGTATGACCTGCTCAACCGCCTGTTGAGCTTGCGCCAGGATGTATATTGGAGGCGGAAAATGGTTTCCGAAATTACAGCCCCAACCAGAGGCTGCGTGCTGGATATGGCCTGCGGAACTGGGGATGTGATCCTTGAAATTCAAAAGCAAAAAGGAACGGATGTAACCGTAATCGGATCTGATTTTTCACCCAACATGCTTCAGATCGCCAATCAGAAAATAGGCAAAAAATCATCCGGGTCCACCATTTCCCTGATCGCCGGAAATGCGTTAGAAATGCCTTTTAAACCCAGCAGTTTTGATGCAATCACGATTGCATTTGGAATTCGAAATATTGCTGATAAATTAACCGCTCTCAAAGCATTTCATGATGGTCTGAAAAAAGGTGGCATACTTGCCGTATTGGAGCTTACAACACCTCCAAAAGGATTATTTCATTCTCTTTATCTTTTTTATTTTAAAAGAATACTGCCTTTAATCGGCTGGTTGATCTCAGGGGACACCAAGGCCTATCGATATCTCCCGGATTCTGTATTACACTTTCCGGAATCAAAAATTTTTGTGGGCATTATGCAATCTGCCGGTTTTGCCGATATCCGGTGGCGCAGGTTGACCTTTGGTATTGTGACACTGTACCTTGGGAAAAAAGCATAACCATCATCCCAGGAATGGCCGTCTGAGGATCGTATCTTTTTGCCAGAGGTTGTCGTTTCTCTCGGGGTATTCAATATTATAATGAAGGCCCCGGCTTTCCTTGCGATGCGTTGCACATGTGATAATCAAATCAGCAACCGTTGCAAGGTTCCGCAGTTCAATTAAATCCGATGTGATTTTAAAATCCCAATAATAATCATGTATTTCTTTTAAAATAATTTCAATGCGACGTTTTGCCCTCTCCAGCCGTTTATCCGAGCGGACAATTCCCACATAGTTCCACATCAGACGTCTGATCTCGTCCCAATTATGACTGACCATAATCTGCTCATCACTATCTGTTGTGCTCATTTCATCCCAGGGAGAGATAACCGGAAATATGAACTGAAATTTTTTCAGATCTTCCATGGCAGCCGCTGCGGCTCTATGGGAATAAACCAGTGCTTCCAGCAAAGAATTGCTGGCCAGCCTGTTTGCACCATGCAAACCTGTACAAGCGGCCTCCCCAACAGCATAAAGATGCCTGATATCGGTCCGGCCCTCCATATCGGTTGTAACACCGCCACAAATATAGTGAGCAGCCGGTACAACCGGAAGGGGTTCTTTGGTCATATCAAAACCAAACTGCAATGCCTTCTGATGTAAATTCGGAAATCTGTTTTTGATAAAGGCCTCCCCTTTATGGGAAATATCCAGGAATACAGACTCATCTCCGCTTTTCTTCAACTCCACATCAATTGCCCTTGCAACAACATCCCGGCAGGCAAGATCCTTGAGCGGATCATATTTTTCCATAAACGGCTTGCCTTGTGAGTCGATCAATCTGCCCCCTTCACCACGAACCGCTTCTGATATTAAAAAATTTTTGGCGTCCGGATGATACAGGCAGGTTGGATGAAATTGAACGAACTCAAGGTTTGCAACTGTAGTGCCGGCCCGATATCCCATTGCGATTCCGTCACCGGTTGCGATATCAGGATTGCTTGTATACAAGTAGACCTTTCCTGCGCCTCCTGTAGCAAGCAGGGTGATTTTTGAACAGAATGTTTTCACCCGGCTTTGAGAACGATCAAATACATATGCCCCGCAACAATAATCCTCATGGGTTGTGGTCACAAGTCCGCGTTTTACCCGTGTTGAACAGGTTATCAAATCAATGGCAATATGATTTTCATATACAGTGATTCGATCGTTTTTTTTGATTTGGGAAATCAGGGCGCGCTCCACTGCTTCTCCTGTCATATCCTGGGCATGCACAATCCGATTCTGGGAATGTCCGCCTTCACGCCCGAGATCGAGATTTTCCAAATTTGGATTGCTGTTATCCAGCGCTGATTTGGTATTGAATTGTACCCCAAAATCAATCAGCTCTCGAATCCTTGCCGGTCCGTCTTTCACAACCATGGCAACCACATCCGGGTCGCAGAGCCCATCTCCGGATTTTAAGGTGTCCTCGATATGGGCATCATATGAATCCGGTTTATCAAATACAGAAGCAATGCCGCCTTGTGCATAATTTGTATTGCTCTCGGTAGCACTTTTTTTTGTAACAAGGGCGACAGTTCCTTCTTTTGCCGCCTTGAGCGCAAACATCAGGCCGGCAACTCCACTTCCAATAATTAAAAAATCAGATTCTATCTTCATATTTTTTCCTGACATTTGAGTTTACGGGTAACTACAATCCGGTCTTTTACACTCAAATCAAAGATGACTGTCTTCGCTTTCTTTTTGCACGATATCCAATCAGAAACCCGAAAAAAAGGACCCCAGCGCCCAATAATCCGATTTGAATATTTCTTTGCAGCAACAACCTGTTTAATTCCATTACACTCCTGGTTTGTTTTTCCAGCTTTTGAGTCACATCCTTATATCTGGATTGTAATTCCAGAAAATCAGCAGACTCTTTTTTCAAAATTTCATAACGATTAGAAATTTCATTCAAAGATGCCGAGACCCGGGTGAGTTCCTCAATCTGCTTTTTATTCTCTTCGACGTTCTTTATATTTGCTTCTTCCATTGCAGATGCACGTACCAGGAGTTTGTCATATTTTTCCTGCAACTCTCCCAATATCAGATCACTTGGTATATCTGGAGATATATAACGACTTAAGAGCCATCCTTCTTTCCCGCTGGTCGAACGGACACGGCTCCAATCTTTACCTGGTTCCAAAACCTCGACCTCGTTTCCAGACTCAAGCATCTGTATCACCCTGTGTTCTAGAGAAGGCCCGGTTCTAAGCGTTACTTTTACGATATCACTCACATACATCTTTTCCGCATATACATCACAGGTTAAAGCGATCATGAGCAACCCGGCAATAGCAAAATATCTCATTGAATCATCTCCATTTTAATAGCATTTAACGATCATTATTTTTAATATATGATGCGGAAGAACCATTTCTGTCAATAATTTCTTTTAAATTTTCAACCGTTATGTTATTTATTCTTTTAATGGGAATGATAAATCAAAATATAGAATAACATGGAAACGCTTTCCATCTAAAGAGTTCAGAGCAGGAACAGATACATGATTGCATTTGATTTACAATGTGAAAACGGGCATTCTTTTGAAGGTTGGTTTGAAAACAGCGACGCATTTGATGAGCAAAAAGAAAAAGGACTGGTCACATGCCCTGTTTGCAACAGTGCCTCAGTTTCCAAAGCACTGAGTCGCTTTGGCATCGTAAAATCAAACAACGTTTCAAAAGGGGTAGAGATCGATCCGCAAACTGTATTGGATAACATCAGTAAAAAAATTTATGACTTTGTCGAAAAAAACTTTGATGATGTGGGTGCTGATTTTACCAAAGAGGCGTTAAAAATTCATTATGGTGTATCTGAGCCCAGAAACATAAAAGGAGTATCCAGCAAAGAGGAAGAAAAACTGTTACGAGAAGAAGGAGTTGACTTCATAAAAGTACCAATCCCTGCTGAAAAAAATAATACTGACGTATAAATTTTGCCCGCACAATTTCATAAAAAAACAGTCATATTGAGGATCCGTGTTATTTACCATAGGATCAACACGGATTTTTTTAAGATTGAATAAGGAGAATAGCATGAATCTGCTTGAGAAAAAAATTGCAAGTATCCGAGAACCAGATAAAACAGTATATGAACAGGCAAAAGAAAGACTGAGACAACAAGCTCGTCCAGCTGGAAGCTTGGGAATTCTGGAAGATGTCGGTGCCAGACTTGCCGGAATATTCGGTACCTTGGATGTCCGGCTGAAACATAAAATTATTGTTACCTGTGCCGGTGATCATGGGATCTGTGAAGAAGGGGTCAGTCTTTTCCCTTCTGAAGTGACAAGCCAGATGGTGTATAATTTTGTAAATTCCGGTGCATCGATCAATGTGCTTGCTCAGCATGCCAATGCACGGGTGAAGGTTGCGGATCTGGGCGTCAATCATGACTTCCCGGCAGATCTACCGATTTTTCACAAAAAAATAAGCAAAGGCACCCGAAACTTTTCAAAAGGCCCTGCCATGACCCGGAAAGAAGCCATACAGAGTATTGAATCCGGGATTGAAATCATTGATGAACTACTAAAAAAAGAAACGGTTGATCTGCTCGGAACAGGGGATATGGGGATCGGTAACACAACGCCGTCAACAGCCATCATTGCCTGTTTCTCCAATCTGCCGGTTTCACAATTATGCGGACGCGGAACCGGTATTGATGACAAAGGCCTTGCCCAAAAAATCTCCGCGATTGAAAAAGGACTTGTCTGCAATTCCCCCAATCCAGATGATCCCATTGACGTTCTTTCCAAAGTCGGTGGATTTGAAATCGGCGGACTTGCCGGTCTGGTGATCGGAGCTGCGGCAAATAACATTCCGGTACTATGCGATGGACTCATTTCCACAGCTGGAGCGCTTATCGCTTGCAGGCTGGCACCCGCAGCCCGCCATTATCTCTTTGCCAGCCACAAATCCGTTGAGATTGGTCATCAGTTTATGCTCAAAGAGTTAAATCTTGAACCTCTTTTAGATTTACAATTCAGATTGGGTGAAGGTACCGGTGCCGCCCTTGCCATGGAATTGCTGGATGCCGCCACCAGAATCCTGATCGACATCAAAACATTTGAAGAAGTAGCTATCGCAGACGCACAGGAATAGAATACAGCTGGAAAACCGTAAACCCCAAGCTCGGAAAATGGATTCAACTTTTCAACATATTGGAATCATTCATTCGTGTTTTACAGAGAAATTCGGTATCCCAAGGCAGTCCGGGCTGGTTACGGAAGCACCTGCTGAAGTGGAAATTTTCCCTCCCTATAATCGAGAGGAGGCATTTCGAAAACTGGAAACATTTTCCCATATCTGGATTCTGTTTGTATTTCATGACATAAAAACAAAAAATTGGAAATCATGCGTTCGTCCGCCAAGACTGGGTGGGAATAAAAAAATCGGAGTTTTCGCAACCCGTTCCGGATTTCGGCCGAACCAAATCGGGTTATCTGCGGTAAAGCTGCTGACCATCACCAAAGGGGATTCCTGTATAAAACTGATGATACAAGGAGGAGATTTTCTGGATCAAACCCCGGTCCTGGATATCAAACCCTACCTTCCCTATGCAGATGTAATACCTTCTGCTACCGGTGGGTTTGCCGCCGAAAGGCCAAAATCAAAAATGAAGATTGAATTTACTTCAAAAGCCCTCTCCACCTGTATTGAAAAAGAAAAACAAGGCTACCCCGGCCTGTATGAACTGATCGTCCAAACACTGTCAAGTGATCCACGGCCTGCCTATTATTCTCAAAGACCCATTCGAAAAAAATTTGGAGTAAAACTCTATCAATTTAACATCCGGTGGGAGATCATGGATGATCATATCCTTGTCAATGAAATAGACAATTGCTGAACTGCCATGATCTTTTCTTCAGTGCCAGCGGAAACTGCTGATGATCAGCAATATAACACCGACTACGATAAATATCAGATAAAGCGGTGTGGTAATGATATAATCCGCAATGTTAAATATGGATTCGGATGATATCCCGTCGATCCAGGCAATAATATTCTTATCCAGAACATCCATGAGTAAAATATTTTTATAGAATGCTTTTGGCCCCATAACTGAAGAGATAGCCTGGTACCCGAAAACGAGTCCAGCGGCAATTACAGATAAAACACCGGCGATCGCGAACTTTGACATAGATGGCACCTTTTCAATTTGAAAAAACTTTACTCCCCATGCTGTTTTCCATATCATCTCCTGAAAGCCAAAGCAAATCAATCTGAATTTATGACAATGAAAAGATATCATCGATACCGATAGTTGCGACGATTTGATTTTCTTTTACAATCTTTTTATATCTGTGGAGCTAATTTCAAAACTATTAAAAAGCGTCACACCGGCGAAAGTCGGTGCCC
>CAYTGW010000111.1:0-13581 GCA_964437395.1 uncultured Desulfocicer sp. | reverse complement strand
ACCTGTTTTGCAATCTTTTCATCATCAATCGAAATTAGTTCATCTCCTGCCTCAGGCACACCGTTCAAACCCAGAATTTCAACTGGAATGGACGGCCCAGCCTGGTCAATCGGCTCTCCGCTGTCGTTCAACATTGCGCGGACCTTTCCATAGTGTATACCGCAAACCACCGGGTCACCCGCGTGTAATGTCCCTTCCAAAATCAAAACCGTTGCAACAGGCCCTCTGCCGGAGTCGAGTTTGGCTTCAATAACATGTCCCTTAGCAAGCTTATCCGGGTTTGCTTTCAGCTCTAAAACTTCTGCCTGAAGAAGGATCATATCCAACAGATCATCAATTCCTGTTTTCTGCTTTGCTGAAACATATACAAAAATTGTATCTCCGCCCCATTCTTCCGATACGATTCCTTGCTCTGATAACTCCCGCTTCACTCTTTCTATGTCCGCTTCAGGTTTATCAATCTTATTCACTGCAACAATAATGGGAACTTCCGCAGCCTTCGAATGATTGATCGCTTCAATTGTTTGTGGCATAACACCATCATCGGCAGCAACCACAAGAATAACAAGATCGGTTACCATTGCACCACGGGAACGCATTGCCGTAAATGCTTCATGGCCAGGAGTATCTAAAAAAACAATTCTCCCCTTATCGGTTTGAACATTGTAGGCGCCAATATGCTGTGTAATTCCACCTGCTTCATTATCGGTAACACTTGATTTCCGGATAACATCAAGCAAAGATGTTTTTCCATGGTCAACATGACCCATGATCGTAACAACCGGTGGCCTATAAGTTTGTTTGTCAGGATCCTCATCCTTATCAATTCTCAGGAAAGTATCCTCTTCAAAAGAAGCTCTCTCAACCTCATATTCAAATTCCGCTGCAACCAGTTCAGCGGTGTCGAAATCAATTGTCTGGTTTACCGTTGCCATAACCCCCAACATCATAAGCTTCTGAATCATTTCATTGGCCTTGATCCCCATCCTCTTGGCAAGATCTGAAAGTATAATCGTGTCATCAATCTTAACTCTTCGTTTAATGGCTTTAGGTGTTGTGATTTGTGTTTTTTCACCAATGGTTTGTTTGGCCTTGGCACCCTTTTTTCCTTTTTTCCCTCGAGCCCGAACACCTCCATATAAAGCATTTCCTTCAACGATTTCTTTTCGGCGGAAAGAAATTTTTTTCTTAAAAAATTTAGCGTCCTGTTCCAGATCTGGTTGCTTCTGTTTCTTTTTTGATTTCTTTGCTTCCTTTGCCGACAAAATTGGTGAGTCTAATATTGGATCAATTGCTTTAACCGGAAATATCTCTTTTTCGACTGTTTTTTCCTTTTCAAACTTGATTTCCGGAATAACAATTTTTTCATCCATTTCCGCTGGAAACTGTGTTGGAAGCTTAATGATCTTGGCTGCAGCCTGTTTCTTTGTTTTTTTAATTGGTTTTTTGGATTTTAGTAGTACTTCTTCAAGGATCTTTTCTTTTTCTGTTTCAACGGATGTTTCGGATTCTTCTTTAAATGTTTCAACTTCAGAAATCTGTTCTTCAACTATCACAGTTTCTTCTGCCACTGTTTTTTGAGAAAGAACAGATTTTTCTGTTAATACATTTTCTTCAGATAAAATAATTTCTTCAGAAGGCGCGTCATCTTTAACCAGTTCATTTTCTGTAGAAGAGAGGGGCGATACTTTTTCCATTTCTACAGAAGACTCAATAATTGCCGTTTCTTCTATATCATCAATGAGTTTATCTTCCGGTTCTCTTTTGACCGCATCGACTTCCGTTATATCTGTATCAGGCTCCTCATCTGAAATCATCATCGGGTCAATAACTTCTAATGAGTCAGATTCGATTTTTTTACGCCGCCTAATAACAGTCGGTTTAACACGGCTCTCCTCAATTTTGTTTAATTCTTTCGTGCCAAGAACATGAGACTTAATTAGCGATACATCTCTGGCATCAAGAGAACTCATATGACTTTTTATGTCTACATCCAAATCTTTGATCTTACTGAGTAGGATCTTGTTAGTCATGTTTAAATCTCTGGCAAGTTCATAAAATCTGATTTTTGCCATTCATCCCCCTTTAACTCAATTGCAAAAGGACTTCAATAATTCTATATTCAGTTATCAAATACAGACATAAACGATCAATCAATTGTCTTATCTGGAATTAATACTTTTCCATTATCAATCCAACCCTACTCTTTATCAGTCCCTTGTTCAGGCGCTTCTGCATCACTATCAATTGCCGATACTTCTCTCTCTTCAGATGCCTCAGATTGCCCAGCAGCTTCACTCTCAGAAACCTCTGTTTCTGTTTGAGCAATCATTTCTTCTTCCATAGAATTACCTTCAGATGGTTTTTCCTCTTCAGCTTTCGACAATGCTTTGGCCTTTGATTTTGCACTTTGAATAGCTATACGTGCATTATTAATAAGTTCCTGGGCTTTTCCCTCATCATCAATGCCCCGAATCTGAATTAAATCTTCGATGGCTGCATTCCCCAGTTCTCCCGCTGAAAAAAAACCTTTTTCATATAGAATATCAGCGAGTCCTATGTTTACGCCGGCGACCCCCATAAGTGAATCATAACCTTCTTTCATAGCTTGGCTATATACAGATTCACTCTGTACATCAAGATGCCACCCGGTTAACTTGGATGCCAGACGAACATTTTGACCGCGCTTTCCAATAGCTACCGAAAGAAACTCGTCCGGAACAATTACCTCCATGGAGTTGTTTTCTTCATCAATAATTACCCTTGATATCTCAGCCGGTGCCAAAGCATTGCAAACAAATTTAGCAGCATCCACATGCCAAGGAATGATATCTATCTTTTCGCCCCGAAGCTCTTGAACAACATTCTGTACACGGCTCCCTTTCATGCCGACACAGGCGCCTACCGGATCAATATCAAAATCACTGGAACCAACAGCAATTTTCGCCCGATTACCCGCTTCCCGGGCTGCACCTTGAATCGTAACGATTCCCTCGCTGATTTCAGGAACCTCGGTCTTAAACAGATTAATCAAAAAATCCGGATGTGTTCGGGAAAGAACAATCTGCGGTCCACGTGAATCTGAAAGAACCTTCATGATGTTGGCCCGAATTCGATCACCCCGACGATATGTTTCCTTGGGAATCTGCTCCCGTTGAGGAAGAACTGCTTCTGTTTGTCCAATATTAACAATAATATCACCACGATCAATTCGCTGCACAATCCCGTTGATGATTTCACCTTTCCGATCAATAAAGCTTGAATATATTGCATCTTTTTCAGCATCTTTCATCTTCTGGATAATAACCTGTTTCGCTGATTGTGCGGCAATCCTTCCGAAGCTACTTGTATCCATCTTGGTTCCGAGACTATCTCCGATTTCACACTCAGAATCCAGTTTACGTCCCTCTTCAACACTGATCTGAATATCTGGATTTGTTATCGTTTCTACCACTTCTTTAAACTGAAAAACTTCTATTTCACCAGTATCCGGACTATAGTGAGCCTCAATATCTATCTGATTACCATATTTCTTTCTGGCAGCAGATTTCAGTGCTTCCTCAAGTGTCTTAGCCAAGATCTCAACTGCGATTCCCTTGTCCCGGCTTACCTGCTCAATAACACGCTTTATATCCGTTATAAGCATTATTTATCTCCGTTGTAATCAACAAGCCTTGCTTTTTGAATCCCCTTATATGGGATTGAGAAGACCCGATTTTCCACCATGATATTAATGTTTTCATCCGATGTTCCCATTAACAAACCTTTGAAATTCCTGATTCCATCCAAGGATTCAATGGTTTTTATCCTGGCAACCTCTCCTTTAAACCTTTCATAGTCTTCCAGCTTGGATAAAGGTCTGTCCAATCCTGGTGAAGAGACTTCAAGTTTATAGGCATTACTTCCATCCAAATGAATATCCAAAAGATCATTCAATTGACGGCTTATCAGAACGCAATCGTCCAGAGTTACACGACCGGGCTTATCAATATATATTCTCAGAATCATTCCGCCAGGCTCATATTGGTATTCAACATGAACCAACTCCATTCCCTCTGCCCGGCACAAAGGTCTTGCAATTATTTCTGCTGTTGCAACAACATCTCTGGCTTTCTCATATGCAACAAGTTCTGAACCACTTTCTTTCAATGGACGCTTCTTTTTAATTTTTCCTTTCAAGCTAAAATCCCACCCTTAAAATACAAAACGGGCTTCTTGCCCGTTTCCTCACACCTTAGGTAGATTGTCCAACCGGAATGAAATTTATCTGATCATGGAAATATCCACAAATACATACATTCAGTGTAAATACAAAAAAATCTACCTTGATTCACCATCACCCACCCCTGGAAAAGGCATAAATGGAGCGGGCAACGAGACTCGAACTCGCGACACCAAGCTTGGGAAGCTTGTACTCTACCAACTGAGCTATGCCCGCTTATCCAAGCTTAAATTTATTATTATAAAAAAAATTTCTTGTCAACTGAAAACTCTATCTATATACGATGACCATAAAGATAAATGTTGCTATACGGATAGACACAAAAGGGAAGTTATGAATCCAGAATTTCTTTCATAATATACAGCTCAGAAGTGATTTCTTCAAGGGTGATCTCGCTTGGCTTTTCCATTTTTCCTTTCCGTTTCGCTCTCAAGTACTGCTTTGCACCCCGAATCGTATATTTCTTTTCATGAAGAAGATGTTTGATCTGATAAATCAGTTCAACATCTTCCTTGCGATACAGGCGCTGTCCTGATTCTGTTCGTTTGGGATTGATTCCTTTAAATTCAGTCTCCCAGAATCGAAGAACATAGGCCTCCAAGCCTGTTAAATTGCTAACTTCCCCAATTCTGAAATAGAGTTTATCCGGTATCGTGATTTTTACATTTTCTGTTTTTTCCATACAACTGCCGGATTCATTTCCCAACGTATATTAATGTGCTTAGGGCAACGTTGCGTTAAATATTTTAATAAGCATGCTTGAAATCTTGCTGTGAATTATATTTACTGCGTCATCTTCCAGCGTTCTTTCATTGGATCGATACGTCAACCGTAATGATAAGCTTTTTTTCTTTTCAGGGATATTTTCACCTACATATACATCAAACAATTCAACATTTTCAAGAATCTTTTCATCCATCTTTTCAAGAGTTTTAAGAACAGACTGCACTTCAATACTTTGATCTACGATAATGGTAATATCCCTTGAAACCGGAGGATATTTAGGCAAGGGTTTATATGTCTTGTTCTCTGGAATTCGCTTGATCAACAAATCAAGATCCAATTCCATAATAAAAGCCGTCTGTTTGAGATTATAATTACTCAACACTTCATGGTGGACTTCCCCAATCGTTCCAACAAGCTCTCCGGCAATATAAATTGAGGCTGCATGTCCTGATTTATGATAACAGCAATTCTCTGAGGAAAGGGCTGTAAACTGAATTCCTTCCAATCGCAATGCCTTCAGCAATCCTTCTGCCATACCCTTTAAATCATAAAAGTCACAATCCAGGTTACTCCCATGCCATGAATTTTCAACTCTTTTACCCGTCCATAAACAGGAAAGCTGCTCAATTTCATTTGGTTGAATATTCTTTTTCTGTGTATTAAAAAAAACTCTTCCGATTTCAAACAATTTTAAATTTTTTGTCTGCCAGGATATATTTCGATGCATGGTATCCAGAAGACCGGGTATCAAAGAGGTTCTCATCACCGCTTGATCTTCTGACAAAGGATTCAATATCTCTACTACACATCTTCTGGAATCCTCAGGTCTCAGTCTCAGTTGATCAACAGCCGAACGTTTGACAAAGCTATAATTGATCGCCTCGGTAAAACCGAAACCAATAAGTACATCCTTGATTCGATCCTTAATTGTAATCTGTTTGTAAAGAGGCTTGATTGCTGCGGGTATCGGTGGAAATGTCGTTGGAATATTATTGTATCCCGAAAGCCTTGCAACCTCCTCCACGATATCCTCATGCCTTGAAACATCAACTCGAAAAGAGGGAACTGTAACTTCTAGAATATCCTCATTGATTTTTTTTACTGAAAAGTCAATTGATTTTAAATGTATTGACATTGTTTCCTGATCAAGGTTCGTTCCAAGCAGCCGATTGGTATTCTTTGTACTCAGAGCAATAACTTGTTCTGTAAACGGGACAGGATGCTCATCCACAACCCCATGCACAACTTGACCTCCAGCAACCTCCTTCATTAAAAGTGCGGCTCTTTTTAGAGCAAATACCGTACCCTTGGGATCAACACCTCGCTCAAAACGATAAGAGGCATCTGTATTCAGACCAAGTGCCTTTGATGTTTTTCGAATGGAGCTCTGTTGAAAACAAGCACTTTCAATGAGAACATTGACCGTTTTTTCACTGATTTCAGAATTTACCCCCCCCATGACACCAGCCAGTGCAATTGGTTTTTCTGCATCGCAGATTAATAGCATGCCTGGAAAAAGATTCCGTTCCTTGCTGTCCAGAGTCGTAAAAATTTCTCCTTTTTCAGCCGCTCGCACAACAATTCGTTTCTCAGAAAGTGTATCAAAATCAAATGCATGAAGAGGTTGACCCGTTTCCATCATCACATAATTGGTGACATCCACAAGGTTATTAATCGACCTCAATCCTATGGAAAGAAGCCTGTCCTGAAGCCAGAAAGGAGATGGTCCTACAGAAATACCAAACAAGAGCCCCGCCGAATATCTAGGGCAAAGATCCGGATTTTTGATCTCCACAGACGTGTATTCAGAAATCGAAGATCCGGTATGAAACGCATCAATATCAGGATATTTCAGGCAGCTAGCCTGCATCGCCGCAATCTCCCGGGCAATACCAATAATACCCAGACAATCCGGCCGGTTGGGAGTGAGATCAATCTCAAAAACCATATCAGAAAGTTTGAGTGCGCTTGCAAGCTTTTGTCCGATATCAAGATCCGCCGGCAATGAAACTATCCCAACAGAATCCGACCCGATTCCCAGCTCTGATTCACTGCACAGCATTCCAGACGATTCCTGATTGTAGATCAATCCTTTTTCAAGCACCTTCCCACTTGGAAAAACAGTCCCCGGCAAGGCACATGCCGTTAGCATGCCTACTGTGGCATTCGGAGCACCACATACAATTGTTCGCTTTTCAGTCCCAATATCAACAAGACAGATTTTTAATTTTTCTGCATTGGGATGAGGTACAATTTCTACAATCTGACCAACTAGAACGCTGTCCAAATAGGCGTATCGATCCGATACAGAATCGACTTCCAAACCGATCATAGTCAATCCTTCTGCCAGATCGCTTGGGGTCATCTCAATGGGGATATATTCCTTTAACCAGCTTAAACTGAATTTCATTTTAAAACTGCCTTAAAAATCGAAAATCATTTTCAAAAAACTTCCGGAGATCATCAATTCCATATTTTAACATGGCTATACGCTCTACTCCCATACCAAAAGCGAAACCCGAGTATTGGGAAGTATCATAGTTAACATTTTCAAACACCGCAGGATGAACCATTCCTGAACCAAGAACCTCAAGCCATCCGGTCTGTGAACAAACACGGCACCCTTTGCCCCTACAAATTACACAGAGAATATCAACCTCTGCGCTGGGTTCTGTGAATGGAAAAAAACTGGGTCGAAATCGGAGCGATATGTCTTCATCAAAAATCTGATGGACAAGAGTTGTCAAAATTCCTTTTAAATCACTGAATCCAATATTCTTGTCTACGACAAGGCCTTCAACCTGGTGAAACATGGGAGTATGGGTAAGATCTGAGTCGCATCGATAAACCTTACCTGGCATGATCACCCGGATTGGAGGTTGCTTTTTTTCCATGATACGGATTTGAAGTGGAGAGGTGTGAGTACGAAGCACAATGTCATCGGAAACAAAGAAGGTATCCTGCATATCCCTGGCTGGATGGTTTTTCGGAAAATTGAGGGCCTCAAAATTATAATAATCTGTCTCAATTTCCGGTCCTTCTGCAATATCAAATCCAAGCCGTTTAAATATGTTACTAATTTGTTGATTAATCTGTGAAATCGGATGAAGTATACCGGGTATGGCACCCCGTCCGGGAAGAGATACATCAATATAATCATTTGAATTTATATCTGAGCCTTCTATCTGCTGAAGTGCTTCTGTAATTCTCTTCTCAACAAGCTGTTTGGTTACATTCGCCTCTTGTCCAGCAGATGGCCGCTGCTCTTTTGGCAAGCTTGATATATTTCTTAAAAACAGCGTAATATGCCCTTTTCGGCCAACATACTTTATGGAAAGCGCCTTAATTTCTTCAACACTGGAAGCATTTTCAATCTCAGCCAGTGCATTCTCTCTGATCTGTTCTATTGTATTTTCCACGAATATACTCAGTCAACTTTTCATTCAATCCCATTTTCCGGCTAACAACCTGTACCGCGTCACTGAGGAGATTGTTTTTGAAAATCGATAAATGAAAAACGTTATTGTCTTGCCGATAGCGCTACGATCTCTGAAAATCCAGATGGATCGGATATAGCAAGATCTGCCAGAACCTTGCGATCGATTACAATATCAGCGAGTTTCAGGCCATGAATGAACTTGCTATAAGACATATTATTCATTCGAACTGCAGCATTTATTCTCGCGATCCAGAGTTGTCTGAACTCCCGTTTTCGTACTCTTCGATCTCGAAATGCATACATCAACGCCTTATCAACAGAATCCGCAGCTGTACGAAACAGCTTGCTCCGACCGCCTCGAAATCCTTGGGCAAGTTTCAGAACCTTATTCCTTCTCCTTCTTGCTTTGAAACCTCTTTTTATTCGCATAATTATTCTCCTAATGCAGACTGTAAATGAAAAACCGGTTATAAAATAATATATTAGTCCTACTATCCATTGGGGAGGAGGAGCTTGATTTCTTTTATGTTTGCTTTGTCAATTATATGCCCCTTCCTGAGAGTCCGTTTCCTTTTGGTGGTTTTTTTTGTCAGAATGTGACTGGCATGTGATTTCCGGTACACAAATTTCCCGGTCCCTGTTTTCTTGAAACGCTTGGCCGCTGACCTGTTTGTTTTTATTTTTGGCATGTCCATTTTCTCCTTCGAATCTATTACCGCACCATCCATGCGGACTTCTTTCTATTAAAAAACCTTCTGTAACTGCACAATCACCATAGCCACATCATAACATTTTTTCCAGGAAACTTTATAACCTGTAAATATTATTTGTGATAAGGATACTATTTGCAGATAAAGAAAAGCCGCCTTATACAAATACAGATGGCGTGAATACCGAAACTATCGCATCACGCCACTCGAGGAATGCATTTAAACAGAAAATTAATCCAAAAATTTATTTCGGTGAAAGGGTCATAATCATCGAACGCCCTTCAAATTTCGGATATTGTTCTATAACAGCCAGATCTTCTGTTTCTTTTGCAATCTGCTCCAAAAGATCACGACCTCGCTGAGATAGTGTAATTTCACGCCCCCTGAAAACAACCGTAACTTTGACCTTGTCCTTTTTGCCAAGAAATTTTTTTATATGTCCAAGTTTGGTTTGCAGATCATGTGTCTCTGTATTCGGCCGTAATTTAATTTCCTTCACTTGAAAGGAGCTCTGTTTCTTTTTTGCCTCTTGCTGCTTTTTCGTTATCTCATACTTATATCGACCATAATCCATGATCTTGCATACTGGTGGAGCAGCCGTTGGTGACACCTCTACCAGGTCAAGATTAAAGTCACCTGCAGCTGCAAGCGCCTTATGGATAGCAAGAACACCTAACTGGTTGCCGTTAGGATCAATGACCCTTACTTCCCTTGCTCGGATATTTCTATTAACATTTACCTTAATACTGCTCTGCTTTGGTCTTTTTATACCAGCACCTCCTCATCGTTGTTTATAAAACAAATTGCTGAATTCCGGTCATAATGCCGCAATACCCTGCAATTTATAATAAGCCGACAATCTATATAGATAAATGAATAAATGCAAGAAAAAAATGAATATGCTCTCGAATAGAAAAAAATCACATTCTATTATAACGATACCTGGTTAGGGTCGATCCCTGAATTTCAAGCATTATCCAATTTTTCAAAACTGGTTAACAGCTCCTTCTCCTTTTGAGACAAATTTTGAAATTTGACCCCCACACCATTTCGATCCCTCCGTGCAACAACCGCCGATATTTTTAACGGTGATAATTTTTCTCCTGGTATCGTTACCCATATTACAATCTGCTGGCCGATTGAAAAGGATTCCCCAGCTTCAATATAGGCTCCGTTTGCACTTAGATTTTTTATAGGCTTTTCGCTGGAATAATCGTGTGTATCAAAATCAACAGAGATGGAACATGTTTGCCTCGGGTATTTCCGCTTCCATTTTGATGGTGTTTTTTTTAGTTGTTTCAGAAGTACAAGGAGTCGATCTCTTGACATCTCATCCAGAATTTCGTTTATTTGCATAACAATCTGTTTTTTATTCATGTCGTTTTTGAAACCCGAGATACCCGTTAACGAACAGATTTATTTCATATTTGAATAGCAAGAAAATTACTTTTTCCCCATGCCATCTTTTTTCGACCATAAAACAATTTGCTACTCAAGTCAACCAAACGAATTTATAACTATTATTGGTCAAGGGTATATTGGGCCAAAAGGCTGTTTTTCCAATACGCATTGGTTGAGTTGTTAAAAAACCGTTTAAATAACAAAAGACTTTTTTCACGAAGAATATTTGAAACAATTGTAATCCTTGCATCACGATACAGTGGCTTCAGATCTACCAGATTACAGCCTGCGGCACCGCCCATTACATCCTCATAAGCATATACTATTTTTGGGATTCCACTCAAAATGATTGCACCAAAACACATCAGACATGGCTCCATTGTGCTGTATATCGTTAATTCATTTTTCTCTACTATCAATTTTTGCTCGCAGAGGCTTCTTAGAGCGACCATTTCGGCGTGGTCCACTTCATTTAACGCACCGTCAGCCGTACCCTTTCTCACCCCTGTTGCAATCACTTTTCTCTCATCTGCAATCACACACCCAACCGGAAATTCGCCTCCCAAAAGAGCTTTTTCTGCTTGTGCAATCGCAATTTCCATAAAATATTCTTCGCGCATTTGATTTCCCTGTCGTATGCCTGAATTTTATGCTGTCACGAATTCAAATTCATATTCGATCTTTTATGTCAAAAACTTTCTACTATTCCGATATCCTGCAAATACTGTCATCACATGGACAACGATCATCCACTTCAAATGCAAAAGCAATTCTGGATTCCATTTCAGCCTGGTCTCGTGAAATTTTTTTCCATTGATGGGTATTTCGAATCTTCAAAAGATGATCTCTACTGGGTATCGTATTCAGACCATTACCGATTACATCCCCGGTTGAACCATTCACAATTTCAGCATCCATCCCATTTGTGACCACAACAACTGGAATCTGAAATCTGGAAACAAGCCTTGAAATTGCAATAGTTGGCCTGCGTCTTGTTACAAGTGACCCAGGAGCATATTTGATCAACATACATTTTCTATTCAATAACGTTATCAAAAAATCTAACGAAATAGCTGCCTTTCGACTGCCGGCCTGAAGAACAAGACGATACCGTGAAATGATATCGGATTTGTGATATTCTTTTTCTTCTACAAGCAGTCTGGATATTTTCTGCCGATACCTTTCATCATGTGTATCCTCCAATAACTCACCCGAAATATAATCGGTAAGTGTCCCCAACACTAAATGATGGCCAGCCATTTCATTACATCCATTTGATTATGGTTTGTGAACAAAAGCACTCAGGCATCCATCAAAATGGATACTCATTGTATTTATGTAGAGAATACTATAATAGATGTAAAGCTACAAATAGTTCTTTACAAACATTGAAAGCTATGAATAACAGAAATGTTTGCTGATCTGATTATCTTTTTTTTGATTTGTAATATTAATATGAAATGTAATTATGTCGATTCGAACCGATTTTGAAAAACGAGAAGAAAGTTTTCTTGCACTTGCAGGTTGTAAAAGTTCCGAGTCCCGCGGTCGGTTAGTTCCTGAAGATCCATGCCCTATAAGAACTGCCTTTCAACGGGACAGGGACCGAATCGTCTATTCAAACGCTTTTCGAAGATTAAAACACAAAACCCAGGTTTTTCTGTCCCCCCTTGGAGATCATTACCGTACCCGATTAACCCATACCCTGGAAGTTGCTGAAATTGCCAGAACCATTTCACGAGCCATGCGGCTTAATGAAGATCTGGCAGAAGCAATTGCACTGGGACACGATCTCGGACACACTCCCTTCGGGCATGGCGGTGAAATCGCACTGAAAGAAATTTATTCGCCTGCATTTTCTCATAACGACCAAAGCTTAAGAGTTGTGGATTACTTAGAAAACAAAGGCAAAGGACTCAACCTGACGTATGAGGTGAGAGATGGAATCCTGAAACACTCAAAAGGATTTGGAGATATTATCCCTCAAGAGCCAAAAGATATGGCATCCACAACAGAAGGTTGTATTGTCCGGATTTCAGATATCCTCGCCTATCTGAATCATGACCTGGACGATGCGGTTCGAAGCGGTGTCATCAAGCCGGAACAGATCCCGCAATCCTGTACCAGCGTGCTGGGGCATACACATTCTGAAAGAGCAACCAACATGATCCGGGATATCGTCTTTTCCAGCAGAGGAAAAAACGGTGAAATTACATTACAGATGAGCGATAAAATTTTATCAGCCATACTGAAACTCCGACAATTTTTATATGATAATGTTTACAGATCTCCTCAGGTTCATAAAGAGTTTTTAAAGGCAAAAAAAATACTTTCAGAGCTATATTCCCATTTTATGGAAAATGAAGACCAGTTTAAAACCCAGTTGATCATCATGGAAATGGATGAAATTTCAAAAGATCAACCAATGGATAGAGTTGTCTGTGATTTTATTGCCAGCATGACGGACCGTTATGCAATGAATTTATACGAAAAGCTTTTTCTCCCCTCCCCTTTGGTATAATTTTTATTCTTATGAAATCCAACCCTGAAAAACGAAACATCCTATTCCCCTTTTTGAATCGGTTAGCAGTCATCTTTTCGGACATGGATCACGCTTACCTTACATCATCCAGCCACTACAATTTTCACTGCAAGGGGTGTGATGAGAATTGCTGTATGACCCATTTCTTTCATCACACCCATCTGGAATATTTTTATATTCTGGAAGGAAGCAGCTAACTGGATTCTACTCTTTCAGTAAAAAAAAAAAAAAAAGCTAATGAAGTAAATCAAAAGGCCATCTCAGCAATCCAGCAAGGAGAAAAGGTACGCCTGATGTGCCCGCTGAACAGTAACGGCATGTGCTTAATTTACAACCATCGCCCCATGATTTGCAGGATGCATGGAATTCCGCATGAATTGAATCTCCCAGGGAAACAGACTGTCTTTGGAACAGGATGTAAAACTTTCGAAGTTCAATGTGAAAAAAAACAATACCTCCCCTTTGACCGGACGCCTTTTTATGTATCCATGGCGAATCTGGAAAAAGATATGAAACAACAACTCGGAATTAGAGATAAATT
>CAYTGW010000110.1:4462-13588 GCA_964437395.1 uncultured Desulfocicer sp. | reverse complement strand
TCCTTTTCCACCTTACTCAGATCGTCATCTTCATCATTCTCTAACTCTGAAACATCTGCGAGAAGTTTCTCCCCTTATATTGTCCGGCGCATATTTTCAAGTTCAAACCGCTTACGCTCAGACTCTTCCAGTTCCTTTTTCCGAATGCTTTCATTGAGGGAAATAAATTTCTTTGTTCTCGCTTCCTTTAACCGCTCAATACCTTTAGATAAATACAGAAATCCCGGGTCATCGTTACTTCTTTTTTCATGGAGTACTCGTAACTGATCAAGTTTTGAAGATATTTCCGGTAAGGGTTGATATCTGACTTTTCCAATTGTATCCCAGGGTAAGGATTCGGGCAAAGCGCTTTCACCAATTTTTTCTTTATCATACACTTCAGGGAAAAAGATATCCGGAACAACACCCTTATTCTGTGTACTCTCGCCGGATATTCGATAAAATTTGCCCCTTGTAATTTTTAACTGCCCTTTTTTAAGATTCTCCAGAGACTGAACCGTACCTTTGCCAAATGACTGTGTGCCGACGACTACGCCCCTGTTATAATCCTGAACTGCACCTGCAAAAATTTCTGAAGCAGATGCACTCATCCGGTTAATCATGACAACCAATGGCCCTTCATATGCGATCTCCTTGTCCGGATCCTTCAGAGTGGCAGTATATCCACTTTCCTTACGCACCTGTACAATAGGTCCTTCTTTAATAAATAATCCGGTCAGGGCTTTGGCTTCTTCCAGTGCACCACCCCCATTATCTCTGAGATCAACAATCATACCGTCGACTTTTTCCTGAACAAGCTCTTCAAGTAATCGCTTTACATCCCGCGTCGTACTTTTATAATCCTCTTTGCCTTCCAGATAGGCATTAAAATCAATATAGAATGTCGGAATATCAACAATACCGATTTTATATGAAATACCACGAGACTCCATTGTAACTATTTTTTTTTGAGCTGCCTGTTCTTCAAGCTTGACTGTATCTCTTGTAATTTTAATCAGTTTTGTATTGTTATCATCCACCGAATCAACTGGAATCACCTCAAGTCTGACCACTGTCTTTTTTGGACCCCGGATCAAATCCACAACCTCATCCAGTCGCCAACCCACCACATTAACGATCTCTTTATCATCATCTTGCCCCACACCAACAATTCTATCACCCGGTTTTAGCAGCCCTGATTTTTCAGCAGGTCCGGCAGGAATTAACCGTACAATTTTTGTATACTCGTTGGAACCCTGGAGAACAGCTCCAATACCATCCAAAGAAAGTTTCATCAGAATATCAAAATTTTCTGAAAGTTGCGGTGAAAAGTATTGTGTATGGGGATCAAAAATTTGTGTAAGAGAATTCATATAGGTCCAGAAAACATCTTCATTATTTCTTTGTTTGATCCTATTGATCTGACTGGTATAGCGCTTTTGCAGCAATTCTTTTATTTTACCCGGTTCTTTTCCGGAAAGCTTAAGGTTGATCACCTCGTTTATAATTCGTTTGCGCCAAAGGTCATCCAGTTCTGCTGTGTTCAGCGGCCATGGTGAATCCTTTCGATCGATTTCCAACTGCTCATCCGACTGAAAATTAAAATGATCCATCTCTTTTTCAAGCAGACCGATAACAAATTGAAGCCTTTCGATGACTCGGCGCTGATAGCGGTTATATATCATGAATACCGGTTTCAAATCGTCCTGTTTCATTGCATCATCCAGACAGTGTCTCAAAACCTGAAAATCATCGATATCGGATTTCAAAAAATAGATACGATTCCAATCCAGATCTTCAATATAACGGGAAAGCACCTTGTCAGACAGAATGTCATCAATATTCTGTTTCTTGTAGTGGTAATCTTTTAAAAAGTTCAAAACCTCTGCACTGATCTTCTCTTGATCCTTTTCCGGAAAAAAATAAACAGTATCTTTATCCGATTGGATGGAAGGGCAGGTTGATATGCTTGAAACTCTTTCCAGTGCACAACCATTCAAAGAGATACTATTGATAATCAATGCACTGACGATCAGAACAACAAGGGTGAAAATAATTCGTTTTGGTTGTAAAAAATTCATACATTGTTCCTTTTACTTACAGGAAAGTAGTAGTTAAGATTAAATTTCAGTATTAATAATATATGCATCCAAATCATCCTCCGGAACATAGGTTGCTGAAATGACCTTATCACGAACGGAAATACCGGCTTTATGAACGGAATCCACATCACCGGACACCATTGGATGCCAATCCTCCAAGCTTTTACCTTCAAAAACTCTTCGGTAAGCACACGTTTTCGGCAACCAGCTTATTTCCCGGATCACTTTTGGATTGATCACCAGACAGTCCGGAACATTATAAATTCTATTCTGATATTCAAGGCATCTGCAGGTCCATGTATCCAAATATCGACACGCTACGCTTGTATAAAAAACCTTACCGCTATTCTCATCTTCCAACTTTTCAAGGCAGCATCGCCCACAGCCATCACAAAGCTTTTCCCATTCTTCTGTTGTCATTTGTTCAAGAGATTTTCTTTCCCAGAACATTTTTTTTGATTCACTCATCCGTAAAGCATCGATCTTTTTAGCCTGTCAGTCAACAGGATCTATTGTAGAGTAATAAAAAAATAATTCTTTCATCATTTATTTTGAAAATATACCATTTTGTCTGTATGGTTACAAGGAATGTAATTGTAATTATCCATTTCTTTTTAGACCAATGGAGGTTTTTGGCATGAACGGCAATGTGGCAATCGAAGCAATCGCATATGATCTTCCCTTTCATCGAATCTCTTCAGAATTTATTGAAGAGCAAGTCTCCGCCACCATGGCCCGGCTGAGAATCCCTCCTGGACAGCTTATTGGTTTGACGGGTATCCGTGAACGCAGATTCTGGCCTCCTGGGGTTATGCCAAGCGATGTTGCAACCAGGGCTGCACGAAAAGTAATTGAGATGGCGTCCATTGATCCGGACAAGATCGGATGTCTGATCAGCACTTCTGTCTGTAAAGATTACGTTGAACCATCTGTCGCCGCACTGGTGCATGGTAATCTGGGTCTTTCATCCACATGCTTGAATTTTGACATCAGTAACGCATGCCTGGGCTTCATCACCGGAATGAATAATGTCATTATGATGATTGAAACCGGTATGATTCAATATGGAATCGTAGTGGCCGGAGAAGGTTCCCGTGAACCCGTCGAAGCTACAATACAGCGTCTTCAATCACCGGAAACGACCGTACGAGACTTTTTCAACAACTTCGCCACATTGACGCTGGGCTCCGGTGCTGCTGCCATTTTACTCTGCCATAAAGACATTTCACACACAAACCACATCATCAACGGATCTGTTAATCTGGCTGCAACAGAACATTGCAGACTGTGTTTAGGACAAAAAGATCAGATGATTGCGGATGCCGCAAATGTTATGATCCATGGTGTTGAACTGGCATACCAAACCTGGAGACTGGCTGAAAAAACAATTGAAAATTGGAATGACCAATCCATCCATCACTACATTCCCCATCAGGTCAGCCTCCGGAATATGGAAGCATTAACCAAAAAACTGAAAATAACACCGGAAAAAGCCCATCTGAATTTTCAAAAACTTGGAAACATCGGGCCCGCAGCCATTCCCATCACGCTGGGTATTGCTGAAGAAGAAAAGCGACTAATGCCGGGAGATCATATTGCTCTTATGGGAATCGGAAGCGGACTAAACTGTACGATGATGAGTGTTACATGGTGAGATATTGAAATCAAGCGACATTACGCTTTTGTTTTGTGCCACCTTGAGAGCTCTTTTTCTTGGGAGCAAGGGTTGCCTGACTGCACCTTGTATCCACAGCCGGATACCCAAGGAGTCCGTTAACCTCGCGAATCATCGCTTCGCTAACTTTAAGTTTTAATTCCTCCGGCAATTGTAAAACAGTTTCCATAGAACCTGGAATCAGAAAGTGCAGATACCCCGAACATGTTCCTGGATATGCCTTTAGAATTGAATGCAATTTTTCAAGTACTGTTTTGTCTGCACTTTCCAGATCAACCTCAATATGAACGCTTGCAGTCCATGTTTCTTCTGCTTTGTCCATGGGTACAACCGACTCAGCAAGCAGCTTCACTCCTTTTTCATCCTTCTGAGCCTCACCCTGTATCAGAATGGGAAAATCATTGATCAGAAATTGTGAAACTTCCTCATACACATTTGGAAAAAATACAGCTTCCACGGCACCATGCATATCCTCCAGATTCACAAATGCCATGGGATCGCCCTTTTTCGTTCGAATGATCTTACAACTGCTGATCGTTCCCCCGATACGTACCGCTGACTTGTCCTTTACCTCGCCGATGGTCAACGCATTTGCATTGGTGTATTTTGATATGATTTCAGAATATTGATCAAGTGGATGACCAGAGATATAGAACCCAAGCGCCTCTTTTTCCAGGTTCAACCGTTCCCTTTCTCCCCACTCATTGATATCCGGCATCGGCGGTTTGTTGTTATTCAGTGATTTCTCTCCGCCCATATCAAATAAACTCATCTGTTTATCTGCTTTTTCCCTTTGAACGATCTGCCCATAATTCAGTGCATCTTCCAAAGAAGCCATCATCTGAGACCGGAAATGGCCTGTTGAATCAAATGCACCACACTTAATAAGGCTCTCTAAAACCCTCTTATTCACCTTTCGCAAATCAACCCGTTCACAGAAGGCAAAAAGGGAAGAAAAAGGCCCTTTTTTTCCTCTTTCCTCAATGATCGCTTCAATGGCACCTTCTCCGACATTTTTCACGGCAACCAATCCAAAACGGATTCTAGAATCCGAAACCGTAAATTCTACAAAGCTCTCATTAATATCCGGAGGCAGCACTTCAATGGAATGACTTCGGCATTCTGCTATATATTTTACTACACCATCTATGGAATTCATTTCGCTGGTGAGAAGGGCAGCCATAAATTCAACCGGGTAATGGGCTTTTAAATAAGCGGTTTGATATGCGATCAACGCATAGGCGGCACTATGGGACTTATTAAAGCCGTATCCGCCGAATTTTTCCATAAGGTCAAAAATCTTCTCCGCCTTATCCAGAGGCAAATTGTTGTTTTTCGCACCTTCGATAAAAAGCTCCCGGTGCTTTGCCATCAAATCGACATTTTTCTTTCCCATTGCCTTCCGCAGTTCATCCGCTTCTGCCATACGATAACTGGCAAGAGCTCCAGCGATTTTCATAACCTGCTCTTGATATAAAATGACTCCGTAAGTTTCTTTCAATATCGGTTCAAGTTCAGGCAGCAGATACTCTACCGGTTCACGGCCGTGTTTTCGTTCCACATAATCATCCACCATTCCGGAATCCAGAGGTCCAGGACGATAAAGGGCTACAAGTGCGGTAACATCTTCAAAACATTCCGGCTTTAAACGCACCAGGAGATCCTTCATTCCGGAACTTTCCAACTGAAAAACACCGGTGGTATCTCCTGAAGAAAGCAGTTTGTAAGTATCAGCATCTTTGAAATTAATTTCAAGAAGGTCTGGAGGTGTTTTTCCTTGTCCGCGAATCAATTGCAGCGTATTTTCAATCACTGTCAGGTTGCGAAGCCCCAGAAAATCAAATTTTACCAACCCGATCTGTTCCACCCGTTTCATATCAAACTGGGTGACAACCTCACCTTTTTTTCCTTTATACAACGGCAGATATTCAACAAGTTTCTTATCACCGATTACGACACCTGCGGCATGTGTAGAGGCATGTCTGGGAAGTCCCTCCAGCACCCTGCAGATGTTAATCAGTTTCGCAACCTTCGGATCTTTTTCTACCAGATCCATGAGTTTTGGTTCTTGCGCAAGAGCTGCATCCAGACTGATATTCAACACATCCGGTACCATTTTGGCGATGGCATCCACCTCACTCAAGGGGATATCAAGGGCACGCCCAACATCCCGGATTACCGCACGGGTCTTCAGTTTTCCAAAGGTAATGATCTGGGCAACAAAATCTCCACCACCATAACGGTCCACTACATATTTAAAAACCTTCTCCCTTCCGTTTATGCAAAAATCTACATCAATATCAGGCATACTGATCCGGGAAGGATTCAGAAATCGTTCAAAAATCAACCCATGCTCTATGGGATCAAGATCCGTAATCGATAGCGAATAGGCCACCATGCTGCCTGCTGCAGATCCCCTGCCGGGTCCAACAGGTACGTTGTTTTCTTTTCCAAAACGGATAAAATCCGCTACAATCAGGAAATAGCTAGAGAATCCCATATCATTGATGATTTTAATCTCATAATTCAGACGCTCATCATAGACTGCCTGAATAAAATCCGGATTTTTGGCTCTGATCTGTTTCAGTCTTTTTTCATATCCCTTCCGGGTCTCCTTCTCAAACAACTCCCCTGTTGTTAATCCGGAATCTGAACTAAATTGAGGAAAATGATAGGTGTTAAAATCAAATTCGATTTCAGATTGTTCAGCGATTTTAGCTGTATTCTCTATGGCTCCGGGATAATGTCCCAGCGTTTTGATCATCTCTTCCTTTGACTTGAAGTATAACTGATCCGTACTGAACCGGAATCGCTCTGTATCATTCACCGTTCTTCCGGTCTGAATACACAGCAACACATCATGAGCGCTCACATCCCCCTGATCCAGGTAATGGCAGTCATTTGTCGCGACCATAGGTATCGATAATCTACGGCTCATGTCCAGGAGCCCTTGATTAACCCGCTCCTGAACCTCGATTCCATTGTATTGAACCTCTAAATAAAAATTACCCTCTCCAAAAACATCCAGATAAAATCGGGCTGCCTCATCTGCCTGCTCAATTTTTCCCGCCTTGATCAAACTCGGAATTTCCCCATGCAGACATGCTGAGAGGGCAATCAAACCATTGCTGTATTGTCTTAAAACTGTCTTATCAATTCTAGGTTTATAGTAAAAACCTTCCAGCTGAGCGATGGTTGTGAGTTTACATAGATTGCGATACCCTTCCTGATTTTTGGCCAGCAATACCAGGTGGGAAAGCCCCTTGTTATCGGTTGTTGTTTTATCGGCAAGCGTTCGGGGAGCGATATAGCACTCACATCCGATAATGGGTTTTATTCCTTCTTTCCTGGCTTTCTCATAAAACTCAATCGTACCGAACATGGTGCCATGATCGGTTACAGCAATGGCATCCATCCCATACTCAATGGCTCTTTTAAAAAGAGGGTCCAGCCGAATCGCACCATCCAGAAGGCTGTATTGGGTGTGAACATGCAGATGAACAAATTTTTGATCTGTTTGAGATATCATTGAGCCAATGTTAATCAAGTCGATAATTCGGAGCCTCTTTGGTAATAATCACATCATGAACATGGCTTTCTCTCAGTCCGGCAGCGCTGATTTTCACAAATCGGGCTTTTTCCCTGAGTTCTTCGATGGTTCTGCTCCCGACATACCCCATCCCTGCCTTTAATCCACCGATAAGCTGCTGAATGTTGGAAGTGATCGTCCCCTTGTAAGGGACTCTGCCCACAATACCTTCCGGAACAAGCTTGTCATCTTCCACCTCTTCTGTCTGATAATAACGATCACGGCTCCCTTTTTTCATGGCTTCAAGAGAACCCATTCCCCGATAAACCTTATAACTTCTACCTTGCAAAAAGATTGTTTCACCTGGGCTTTCTTCTGTTCCGGCAAACAAGCCTCCAAGCATCACACTATGGGCACCTGCTCCGATGGCTTTGGTGATATCCCCGGAAAACTTGATACCACCGTCTGCAATAAGAGGGATTCCCGTCTTGTTGGATATGGCTCTGCAATTCAGAATCGCCGTGATCTGGGGAACCCCGACACCGGCAACAATACGGGTCGTGCAGATCGAACCAGGCCCGATTCCGACTTTTACGGCATCCACTCCTGCGTTTATCAGAGCTTCAGCTCCATCTGCTGTTGCGACATTCCCTGCAACAAGCTCCATTTTTGGGAAACTGATTTTCAACTTTTTTACAGCCCGAATGACATTTTCAGAATGTCCGTGGGAGGTATCGATAACCAGAATATCTGCACCGGCTTTCAGCAACGCTTCTGCCCTGGCTTCCATATCCTCACCAACACCCACGGCTGCCCCGACCCGAAGACGTCCCATACTGTCTTTACATGCTTTAGGATATTTCTTTATTTTTTCAATATCTTTAATGGTTATCATCCCGGTTAGCCGGCCCTTGGAATCCACGACAAGCAACTTCTCGATGCGATGTTCATGAAGCAGTTTCTTGGATTCTTCAAGATCGATCCCTTCGGAAACCGTTACAAGATTATCTTTGGTCATGACTTCAGATACTTTTTTATCCAGTTTTGTCTCAAAACGAAGGTCCCGATTAGTCACAATACCTACCAGCTGATTACCTTTTATCACAGGTACACCTGAAATCCGGTATTGTTTCATCAAGGAATGTACATCCTGAATGGTCTTATCCGGATGAACCGTCACTGGATCAACAATCATTCCGCTTTCCGATTTTTTAACCTGATCGACCTCACGGGCCTGGTCCTCAATACTCAAATTACGATGAATAAAACCGATCCCCCCGGCCCGTGCCATGCTTATCGAGGTTCTGGATTCCGTTACGGTATCCATTGCAGCACTTACAATCGGGATATTCAGGGTAATATTTTTTGTCAGTCTGGTACTGGTATCAACATCCTTGGGCACAATGTTCGAATAGCTTGGCAGTAAGAGAACATCGTCAAAAGAAAAAGCCTCTTCAGGTGGTATTTTTATCATGGATTTCCTCCGGAAAAATATTGAGTCTATGTTTTGTCTGCAAATCCTGTGAAACGTTCTTTCACATCAATACGCAGCTTTTTTCAACAAAATAAAGAGATAAAGGTTCTGTGTGTTCATGTGGAAGCGGAAATTGTCCAGATTGATTCGATCTCTATTAACCGTGGTGAATACCAAATGGATACTTCTTTAGCAATAAATTATTTGGTATTCTTGAAGCCAAATAAAATTCAAAATTTGACAATGGGAATACCGCTTTTATTTTCCGGTAACCTGTAGTAATATTTTGACCATAATAGGAACCGGGATCACTTACGGCGTTTTTACGGCATATACCATCCAGTGACCCATAATCATAGAACATAAG
>CAYTGW010000110.1:0-4452 GCA_964437395.1 uncultured Desulfocicer sp. | reverse complement strand
TTCAAGCCCTTTTCATCCAATATTATAACGAACATGCTGATTAAAATAAATCCAATCAACCCACAAGAACGGTTAATTCTCCAAGTGACAGAATGCTTAAAGCGAGGTGGGATTATTGCATATCCGACCGATACCTATTATGGTATCGGGTGTGATATCCTGAATAAACGGGCAATTGAAAAAATTTATGCCTTGAAGCAACGGGATCGTGATAAACCTTTCAGTTTTATCTGTTCAAGTCTTAAAAACATCAGTCAATATGCAAAGGTTACCAACTATACCTATAAAACCATGAAACGTCTTTTACCCGGGCCTTACACGTTTATCCTTGAAGGTTCCCGGATGGTACCCAAAATCATGCTGACCAAACGAAAAACAGCCGGTATCCGGGTTCCTGACAATCGGATCTGCATTGCACTGGTTGAGATTCTTGGCAATTCAATTATTTCAACAAGTGCCACAAAACCGGATGGAACCATATTCCATGATCCTTCATTGATTCATGACTATTTTGGAAAACGGCTTGATATGGTTATTGATGGAGGTCCGGTTGAAGGGAAACCATCCAGTGTAATCAGATTAATCGATGACACACCTGAAATCATACGCAGAGGTCAGGGTGATGTCAGTATTTTTGAATAATACGCTGATCCATTACCTACCGGTAGGTGGTTGGAATAAATATCCAGCAGTCATATGGGATCTAAATGTATTTTCAAGTAATTGGTTAACCGATGAATTCATGAATTGTTTCAGAAGGTCCACTCCCTTTTCTTCCGGGTATATCCTGGATATTTTCCCTTTGATCCCTCCAAGTCGCCCTGCCCATTCAATAGCATCCTCAAGATTCCCGATACGGTCAATCAAACCCAGTTCTTTGGCTTCCTCACCCGTAAATATCCGGCCATCTGCCAAGGATTTCATTTTTTGATAATCCATGGATCTTCCCTTGGATGCGTCTTTGACAAACTGCTGATGGATCTGATTCACGAAACCCTGCAATATCTTTTTTTCCTGTTCGGTCATCTCTCTTACCGGTGAACCCATATCCTTAAACTCGCCACTTTTGATAACAATCGGAATAAGACCTATTTTCTGGAAAATTTCCTGAAAATTGGTATACCCCATAATGACACCAATACTCCCGGTAATTGTACCGGGATTCGCCATAATCCCGTTCGTTCCAGCCGCGATATAGTAACCTCCTGATGCAGCGACTGTTCCCATGGAAGTGATAACTTTTTTCTGTTTCACGGTTTTTTGGATTTCATGGAATATTTCCTGAGAGGGGCCTACGCCTCCTCCAGGGGAATCAATACGAAGAACAATAGCCTTAATCGATTCATCTTCACGATAATTTTTAATATTTTCAATGACGGATTTTGAATCTATAATAACACCCGTGATTTCGATAATGCCTACCTTGTCACCTGAAACAAATCCACTCCCTCTGCCTCCGAATTTAACAATAAATGAAATAATTATAATAAAACTGAAAGTAGCAATGGCCATGGTTATCATAAAAAAAAGATAAGGATGTCTGCGAGAAAACATGATGATTCAATCCCTCCTGTCAGCTTTTTAAAATAATGGCTGACACGCGTGATTCCTCCATGAGAAAACCGAGAGGTTGCTTGTTATTTCCAAGATAAAAAGGCGCCGGGATGAAAACTCCCGGCGCCTAACGAGTTCAACAAAGATACCGCTTATTAAGAAAATTACTCTTTTGTATTTTCCTTTTCGGAGGTCTCAGATACCTGGCCGGATGTCTTGCCGGATGATTTTCGAACAGTTTCTTTCTCTGCGCTATCACCCAGCTTTTCGTGAAGGCTTTCACTCAGAATCTCACCGAAAGAAGAGGTCGCCGGTTTCATATTGGTCACATAGTCCTTCAGCAAACTTTCTTCATCATCAAACTCAAGCCGCTTAATGGAAAGACCAATTCTTCGTTCATCCGTATTTACATTCATAACCTTGGCTGTCAGTGTTTCACCAACATTATACTGCCCGACTGGGGTTTTAATTTTTTCTTTACTGATTTCAGAAACATGAACCAGGCCTTCGATTCCCTCTTCCAACTCTACAAAAATCCCAAAATCGGTGACATTGGTGACAATACCACTGATTTCCTTTCCAACTTCATACCGCTCTTTAACCGTTTTCCAAGGATCCGGCTGTAACTGTTTGATACCCAGTGAAAACCGTTCGCTTCCTTTATCGATATCCAAAACAATTGCTTGAACCACATCCCCTTTTTTATACACCTCAGATGGATGTTTGATTCGTTTGGTCCATGAGATATCGGAAATATGAACCAACCCATCAATATCATCATCAATTCCGATAAACAATCCGAAATCAGTAATGTTTTTTATCTTGCCTTCAATGGTTGTTCCAATGGGATATTTTTCACTGATGACTTCCCATGGGTTTGGAGCAATCTGCTTCATGCCCAGAGAAATCCTTCTATTTTCAGGCCGAATGTCCAATACCATTGCTTCAATTGTATCACCCGCATTAACAACCTTGGATGGGTGTCTGATTTTTCTGGTCCAGGACATTTCCGAAACATGGATCAAACCTTCAACGCCCTCTTCCAATTCTACAAATGCACCATAGTCTGTTAAGCTTACAACTGTCCCGGTGACCCGTGATCCAACTGAGTATTTTTGAGATGCAATTGTCCAGGGATCCGGAGCAAGTTGTTTCATGCCCAAGGAGACCCGTTCTTTCTGAAGATCGAAAGAGAGAACTTTTACATCAATTTCATCACCAACCGTAAAAAGTTCTGAAGGATGCTTTACGCGGCCCCAGGAAATATCGGTGATATGAAGAAGGCCATCAACGCCGCCCAAATCTACAAAGACTCCATATTCGGTGATATTCTTCACCGTGCCTTTCATGACCTGCCCCTCGGAAATGGAGGAAAGCGTCGTGCTTCTCTTGGATTCCCGTTCTGATTCCAGTATTGCCCTTCTTGAGAGAACAATGTTGCTACGTTTACGATTATATTTTAGTATCTTGAATGATAAGGTCTGACCGACCATTTCATCCAGATTCCGTATCGGTCTTAAATCTGCCTGTGATCCTGGAAGAAATGCCTGTAGCCCGACATCAACAGAAAAGCCGCCTTTTACGCGACTGACAATAACCCCTTCAACCGTTCCATCATTTTCATAGGTTTCACGAATCGCTTCCCAAACCTTAACCTTGGCAGCCTTTTCTTTGGACAGGACAACTCGTTCCTCTTCCTCATCCCAGAACTCAACCATCACATCAACTTCGTCATTGATGTTGGCTATTATCTCACCGTTTTCATCCTTAAATTCATGAATTCTGATCTGTCCTTCGGACTTATAACCAATATCAACCAGAACATAATCTTTATCCACGGCAATAATCCTGCCTTTAACAACCTCGCCCTCTGCGAATCGTTTGAAACTCTCTTCATACAAACTCATCAGCTTTTCCATGCTTTCTTCCTGCACGGCATTTGACTGATCTGCATCAACAGATGAATCCATTGTCGGAATTACCGTTGATTCTGATAATTTTTTTTCGTTATTTGCAATCTCTTCCATTAATAAACATTCCCCCTTAACCGTATTTTTTTTTGCTTCAAACCCAGAGGTTGAAACAAGTCGAATCTTATACCAGAGTACATTTTAAAAAACAATGAATATTGATTAAAAGTTTAGTTTGAGTGCATTTTTTACATCATTGCTGGAGAGAGAGCTTCAAAACAGAATTTCTTAAAAAAAGAATTAAAGAATAATATCATTTTGATTTAAAAAAAAAAAAAAAAAATGTGCAGAAAATCAGTTTATGGATACGGAATTCAAAATCCAGAAAACAAAGAAAATTTTTCATGAAAAGGATTGAAAAGCCCTTTTCTGGTCAAACCTTACCCTCTGAGCCAATTTCAAAACGGTTTAAAAGCGTCACACCGGCGAAAGCCGATGTCCAGAAAAGAACTGAAAATGACAGATAGCGCTACGCTTTACTGCGTGTCCGGCTTTCGCCGGAACTACAACAACAGACTTTTGAAATTGGCTCCTCTTTTTTCCATGACCTTCAGCATTTTTTCAATCGCCTCATCCAAGGTCAACGCTGTGGTATCAATATGAACTGCATCATCCGCTGCTTTCAACGGAGCAACTGCACGCGTGCGGTCATTCCTGTCTCTCTCAATAATATCTTTTTCCACCTCTTCCAGGGTCTGTGATGAGATATTTTTCATTTCCTTGAACCGTCTGATCGCCCGGATATGGGGGGAGGCATCCAGAAAAAATTTTACATCTGCTTCCGGGAAAACAAAGGTTCCTATATCTCTGCCCTCAAACACAACCTTATTCTCAAGGCCGATATCACGTTGCAGATCCAGAAGAAAGGATCGGACAACCGGTCTGGCAGAAACCGCTGAGGCTTTCATTGCCATTTCCGGAGTACGTA
>CAYTGW010000109.1:1155-13595 GCA_964437395.1 uncultured Desulfocicer sp. | reverse complement strand
CAATCCAGATATACGATACAACTCTCCGGGACGGAACCCAGGGGGAAAACATCAGTTTTACGGTTGAAGAAAAAATCAGAATTGCACACAAGCTTGATGATTTGGGTATTCATTATATTGAGGGTGGTTGGCCCGGTTCCAACCCAAGAGATATGCAATTTTTTAAACTTGCGGAAAAAGATTCTTTTCAAACAGCTCGCATATCGGCATTTGGCTCAACCCGGAAACCAGGGATTTCGCCGTCCAAGGATAAAAATCTTCTTTCTTTATTGGAAAGTAATGCATCAACTGTTACCATATTTGGAAAAACATGGGACCTTCATATTGAAAAGATTATGAACACTTCCCTGGAAGAAAACCTTGCAATGATTAAAGACAGTATTCTTTTCCTGAAAGAAAGCAGACGTGAGGTGATATATGATGCCGAGCATTTTTTTGACGGATATAAGGAAAACAGGGATTATGCCATAGAAACCCTGAAGACAGCATTTGAAAATGGTGCGGATTGCATTACCCTATGTGATACAAATGGCGGTACCCTTCCCTTTGAAATAACGGCGATCACAAAGGACGTCCGTAAATTTTTAAAGATCGAATCATCCCAATCCACTACTCCTCTAAAAATCGGCATTCATGCACATAATGACTGCGGCCTGGCAGTAGCCAATTCAATTACCGCTGTACAGGAAGGGGTAACAATGGTTCATGGAACCATCAATGGATATGGTGAGCGTTGTGGGAATGCTGATCTGATTACAATCATTCCGATTCTTGCTATCAAAATGGGCTATCCATGTATCTCAGAAGCGAACCTGAAAAAATTACGAAAATTATCCCGATATGTCAGTGAGATCGCCAACATGATTCCTCTCAGCACCAGGCCCTTTGTTGGAAAAAGTTCTTTTGCTCATAAAGGAGGAATTCATGTGAGTGCAATTATGAAGGTTCCGAGGGCTTATGAACATATGGATCCTGAAATTGTCGGTAACAAACGCCGTGTTCTTGTATCCGACCTATCTGGAAAAAGTAATATTGAATACAAGGCCAAGGAACTAGGAATCGATCTCTCGGACGAAAAAATTGATTATCGAAAAATTGTAAATGAAATTAAAAATATGGAGATGGAAGGATATCAATTTGAAGCAGCGGACGGATCACTTCAAATTTTAATGCAAAAATTCACGGACCAGTTCGCCCCACAATTTGAGCTGATATCCTTCAGGGTAACCGTTGAAAAAAACAAAGACCGGCCTTGCTCATCCCATGCCATGATTAAAATATCCGTTCAGGGTCAGGAAGAAATCACCGCAGCAGAGGGGAATGGGCCTGTAAGTGCATTGGATAATGCAATGCGAAAAGCATTGGGTAAATTTTTTACAGATCTTAACCTCATGCACCTGGTTGATTTTAAAGTTCGTGTAATGGATGGAAGAGATGGCACATCTGCAAAAGTAAGGGTATTAATTGAGTCAAGAGATGAAGAAAGCTTATGGAGCACCATCGGTGTTTCAGAGGATATTATTGAGGCCAGTTGGCAGGCCCTTGCCGATAGTTTTCACTATAAACTGTCACACAACCCAAATCGATCATAAATTTTGGAGAAAACCATATGAGTGATATTGTAAAAATCTTCGACACCACATTAAGGGATGGAGAGCAGTCTCCTGGGGCAAGCATGAACACAGCAGAAAAACTCCGGATTGCCACTCAACTTGAAAAACTAGGTGTTGATGTTATTGAAGCAGGTTTCCCGGCTGCATCGGAAGGTGATTTTGAAGCTGTATCACAGATTGCAAAAAAAATTACAAACTGTGAAATTGCTGGTCTTTGCCGTACTTCAAAAAATGATATTGACCGTGCGTGGGCTGCAATCTCCCATGCGGCAAGGCCCAGAATCCACACCTTTATCGCCACATCCGATATTCATATGAAATATAAATTGAATATGGGTCGTGAAGAGGTCATCAGGGCGACGATAGAAGCCGTAACCTATTCAAAAAAATTTACCGACAGTGTGGAGTTTTCTGCTGAAGACGGTTCAAGAAGCGACCGGGATTTTTTATGTCAGGTGTTTGAGGTCGCCATATCCGCAGGTGCAACGACGATCAACCTTCCGGATACTGTCGGATATGCGATTCCCAATGAATTTGCAGAACTTGTTACATATGTTATAAAAAACACGCCCAATATCGACAATGCTTTACTGAGTGTGCATTGTCACAATGATCTTGGACTTGCCACCGCCAATACATTAGCGGCAATTGCTGCCGGAGCCAGGCAGGCGGAAGTAACCATCAACGGAATTGGAGAAAGAGCCGGAAATACCTCCATGGAAGAAGTGGTTATGGCGTTGAAGACAAGACCCAATTTTTTCCCAATGACCACAAATATTGATAGTACGAAAATTTTTCCCATCAGTCGTCTGGTCAGCATGATTACCGGAATCATTGTTCAACCCAACAAGGCAATCGTAGGAGCGAATGCATTTGCACATGAAGCAGGAATTCATCAGGATGGTGTGTTAAAAAATCCCATGACTTATGAAATTATGCAACCGGAAACCATTGGTCTTTCAAGTAACAGACTCATACTTGGAAAACATTCAGGCCGGCATGCGTTAAAATCACACCTGAAAGAAATAGGCTACGACCTCTCTGATGAGGAACTCAATCTTATTTTTTCAAAATTCAAAGAGCTTGCAGATAAGAAAAAACATGTCCTTGACGAAGATCTGGAAGCACTGGTGAATGAGGGTATATTGCGGACAACCGATATCTTCCGCCTGGAATATCTCCATGTCAGCAGCGGTACTACGGTCAGACCCATCGCAGGTGTTACCATGAAGATCAATGGCAGACCAGTCGATGGGACTGCTTACGGTAACGGACCCATTGATGCGGCTTTCAATGCAATCGCAGAACTGACCCGGACCAAATCTGATATGCTGCGATTCTCTGTCAGTGCCCTGACCGGTGGTACAGACGCACAGGGTGAGGTAACCGTACGTCTTCGTGAAAACGGTCTGGTTGCGCTGGGCAGGGGTGTTGATGCAGACATTATAACTGCAAGTGCAAAAGCATATATAAATGGACTGAATCGGCTCGAATATCTGAAAGAGAAACCTTACCTGGCATCAGAGGTATTGTAGACCGGATATAAAAAGAGCTGAATGGGTTCTCCCCTTTCAGCTCTTTCTAAAATATGGAATTTGGAATCATGGGATTGAATATGGTTCTGATTCCCGATTCTGCAATAATTATTTGCCCAGCATTTTTTCTTTCAGACTTTCCTGTGCAGGCTCATCACAAAGCCAGATTCCCATAACAGCCTTTTTAAAATCAAGACCGTCTATAGTTGTTCTTTTTTCACCATTCCGGAAAACGCTGGTTCCTTCGCCTGGAATATACTGGTATTCGATTACGTTATCGGCTACGATTTCGCCGGCATGACCAGCGATGTATTTATCGATCTTGTCCCGGAATGCATCAATGTTTCCACCGGTTGATTTCTCAAAACCTTCATTCAGAGCAGCGACCATTTTCTCCTGAGTCATCAGGCCTGAAATTACGACCATTCTAATGGCCATCGGTTCATCTGCATTCATGATCTGATTTGCATCAGAACTTTTATTTTTCAGATAAAGACCGCCTGCATAAATATCCATAAACCATTTTTCACGAATTCCTGCACCATTCAACTGAAGGGTGTCTTTCCCGACTGTAATTGTTTCAGGTAAATTTTTTCCACCAACTTCTATAGCAAAAACTGAGGGGGCTATTAGAAGTACTGCCAGAACAAGCAAAACCGATTTTTTCATCATCACACACCTCTTTTCATTTTACGAGTTAGAATTGGATTCCCCACATTCTGAAAATGGTAATCATTTTCAAAACACAGGGCTCTTTGAACCTACTTACAAATGGAACAAACAGAAACATACAAAACAACACAATCACTACCGAACAGTGTTCAAGGCATTATCATGTTTTTTTTTATTTTTCCAGTAGAACTTATAAAAATATTTATGCTGCCCGAAAGATATCGCATACAAACCAGATTCTATTGTCAATTAAATAGGTTGGATTCAATCCGTAATCCAAAGGGAAAATATTTTTTCTTGACATTGGATTTGTATTGTTCTTTACTTCCTGGAAAACAGAGTTCATTACCGTCTATCCAATATCGAAAGCCTTGTCAATTCTATTTATCAGGAGGTTGTTCAATGAAAAAAATCACGTTTGTCATTCTTACAATGGTAACCATGTTTATGATTTCATCCCTTGTTTTTGCTAACCCGAACCTGGCCAAACTGGATGCTTTAGATGATGAAAAAACGATTGACAATTACAAACAATCCATTGAAATTTGCCAACAGGCACTCAAAGAAAATCCAAATGATTTTGAGATGAACTGGCGATGTGCAAGATCGTTTCGATGGTTTGGTGAACTTTCAAAAAGAGAGGGTGCAGATGGCTGGAAAGATGTTTGTGCTGAATATGGGAAGAAAGGAATGGGATACGCTGAAAAATCCATGGATCTTGAGCCGGAAAAACCAAACGGGTACTATTGGTACGCTCTGAATGTGGGAATTTATTCTGATGGAGTAAGTATTTTGACGGCTCTCAAGGAAGGGCTGAAAGATAAAACCCAGAGCAGTTTTGAAAAAACATACCAACTGGATAAAATGCATGAAGAAGCAGGTTCAATTCTTGGGTTGGGACGTTTCTGGTATGTTCTCCCCTGGCCGCTCAATGACAAAGAGCTATCTGAAAAATATTACAGAGAATACCAGAAGACTCAGTATTTTGGAGTCGCTACTGAAGACGGACCGATTTACGTTGCTGAACTTCTGATTGATCTGGGTGGTGATAAAAATGAGGCAGAGGCAAAAATACTTTTGGAGAATGCTGCAAAAAGCGAATCAAAATATTTCAAAGACAGGGCTCTTGCATTACTGAAAAAGCTTAAATAACTCCTCTAACAGATGATCGATAACTGAGTGTCATTCTTTTTGATTTGACGCTCAGTTATTATCAGAACTTTGTATTAAAAAATGGAATTCTCAACACACCAGGTATAAGTCTTTCGAATCCCTTCTTTCAGAGAGGTTGTTGGTTTCCATCCAAGATTTTGTATTTTCGATATATCCAATAATTTTTGTGGGGTGCCATCCGGTTTTGTCCGATCAAAATGGATATCACCCTCAAACCCGACGATTTCCTGGATTGTTTCAGCTAACTCCTGAATTGAAATATCCTTTCCAAATCCGATGTTGATCAATGGAGTCTGTCCGTCCTGAAAAATCAGCTCAAACCGGTCATTATCCAGATTCATTATGAAATAACAGGCATCCGCCAGGTCATCCACGTACAGAAACTCCCTTCGGGGTGTACCGGTTCCCCATATTTCAACAGTCTGCCTTTTTCCGGTCTGATAGCTCCTTACTTTTGCTTCATGGTATTTACGAATGAGTGCGGGTAAAACATGGCTGGTTTTCAAATCAAAGCTGTCGTTTGGGCCGAAAAGATTGGTCGGCATCACCGCTACATATCGGGTGTTGTATTGCCGGTTGAAGGATTGGCATGTTTTGATGCCGGCAATTTTTGCAATGGCATAGGGTTCATTGGTTGGCTCCAGAGGACCGGTCAGAAGGTATTTTTCTTTCATGGGCTGAGGGCAGTCTCTGGGATAAATACAGGATGAACCTAAAAATAAAAGTCTTTTTACGCCTGTTTTCCAGGATGAATCGATAATATTGTTTTGAATGGTCAGATTGTTGTATATAAATTCGGCAGGATAGGTATTGTTTGCCAGGATTCCTCCAACCTTGGCCGCAGCCAGGAAAACATATTCCGGCTTTTCTTTTTGAAAAAACTGTTCCACATCAGCTTGACGCATCAAATCAAGTTCATCAATCGATCTCATGAGCAGATTTTGGTAACCCTCTTTCTGCAGTTTTCGACAAATGGTCGAGCCGACAAGGCCCATATGTCCAGCCACATAAATCTTTGCATCTTTTTTCATTGAATAAACCGTTTCCCTTTTACATCACTGCGATTCTTCCCGATTGCTCCATGGTTTCAGACCATTCGAGGCATTAAACCGATGAAATCCGGATTTTACATATTCGCCTCAAGGCTGCTGGGCACGGAGAACCCTTTTCGAATACAAACATCATCTCTTGAAGCCTCAAGAAGATCATTTTCAACCATCTCCCGGATCATCTCTTCGAAGGTGATTTCCGGTTCCCATCCAAGATCCGCTTTTGCTTTTGTGGGATCCCCCAGCAGGGTTTCCACCTCTGTGGGCCTGAAATAACGTGGATCAACTGAAATCAGTACCCTTCCCTCTTTCAGATGACTGGGTAATTTGGAAGTACCATATTGATCCCGAAGAGGAGAAGGCAGTATCCGATCAATAATTCCCTTTTCCCCTGCGCCTTCTCCTTCCCATCTCAACAGAATACCAACCTGAGCAAACGCCTTGTCACAAAATTCTCTGACAGAGTGCTGCTCTCCGGTTGCGATTACGAAATCATCGGGTTTGTCCTGTTGAAGAATCATCCATTGCGCACGGACAAAATCTTTTGCATGTCCCCAGTCCCGAAGAGAACTGAGATTACCAAGATAAAGCTTTTCTTCCAGACCCAACGCGATCCTGGCTACGGCTCGCGTGATTTTGCGTGTGACAAATGTCTCTCCCCGTAATGGGGATTCATGATTAAACAGAATCCCATTACAGGCAAACATATCATACGCTTCCCGATAGTTTACCGTAATCCAGTATGCATAAAGTTTTGCACAGGCATACGGAGATCTGGGATAAAAAGGTGTTTTTTCTGATTGTGGAACTTCCTGAACCTTTCCATACAGTTCGGAAGTTGAGGCCTGGTAAAATCGGGTCTTTTGGGTCAGCCCCAGCATCCGGACAGCTTCCAGGATTCTCAGTGTGCCCAGTGCATCTGTGTTTGCCGTATATTCGGGAGCTTCAAAAGAAACTTTGACATGGCTTTGTGCGGCAAGATTATAAATCTCATTGGGTTTCACTTCCTGAATGATCCGGATAATATTGGTAGCATCGGTCAAATCTCCATAATATAACGAAAACTTACGCTTTTCCTCATGAGGGTCCTGGTAGAGATGATCGATCCGTTGGGTGTTGAATAAAGAGGATCTTCGTTTGATTCCATGCACCTCGTATCCTTTTTTCAAGAGGAAATCAGCAAGATATGCACCATCTTGACCGGTAATACCAGTGATCAGAGCTCTTTTTTTCAAAAATCTTCTCCTTGCTTTGGATTCGTTTTAACGGAATTCGGAAAGAATACTTTTAAAATAGTCAATGGTTTTCTGTAACCCGTTCTCCAGTTGGACTCGAGGCTGCCAGCCTAGTTTCTCTTTTGCCAGATGGATATCCGGTTGTCGCTGTAATGGATCATCGACCGGTAGTTCTCTGAACACCAGTTGAGATTCAGCGCCTGTTAACTCAATGACTTTCTCCGCCAACTGAAGAATTGTAAATTCACTTGGATTCCCCAGGTTCACCGGTCCGATGAATTCATCCGGCCCGTCCATCATCCGTATCATTCCGTCTACCAGATCATCCACATAGCAGAATGACCGGGTCTGCGTGCCGGCGCCATATATTGTGATATCTCTGTTTAACAGAGCCTGAACGATAAAGTTACTCACAACCCTGCCATCATTGGGATGCATGCGGGGGCCGTATGTATTAAAAATCCGGATAACCCGGATATTGACACGGTTCTGACGATGGTAGTCAAAAAAAAGGGTTTCCGCACATCTCTTCCCCTCATCATAGCAGGAACGAGGACCAATCGTGTTTACATTCCCCCAGTAGCTTTCTTTCTGAGGGTGTATTTCGGGGTTTCCATATATTTCACTGGTGGATGCCTGAAGTATTTTGGCATTCACCCTTTTGGCCAATCCCAGCATATGAATCGCACCCAGCACACTCGTTTTTACGGTCTTGACCGGATTGTGCTGATAGTGAATCGGAGATGCCGGGCAAGCCAGGTTGTAAATTTCATCTACTTCCAGAAAAAGTGGCTGCGCCAGGTCATGCCGGATTAACTCAAAATTCGGTTTTAACAAAAGGTGTTGGATATTCTTTTTGTTTCCGGTAAAAAAATTGTCAAGGCAAAATACCTCATACCCTTTGTCCACCATCCGGTCACAAAGATGGGACCCTAAAAAACCTGCACCACCGGTTATCAAAACTCGTTTATTTGAATGATATTTCACGGATTGTTAAACGCTCCTGTTTAAAAATGTTTCAGTGCTGGTTTCCCAATAGGATAGACATTAAACCCGATCTTATGAAGTTTTTGATGGGAAACAATATTTCTGCCATCAAAAAGAAACGCCGGCTTTTCCATTGAATCGTATATCTTCTGATAATCCAGATTAGTAAATAAGGACCATTCCGTTAATATGGCAATTGCATGACATCCCTTGGCAGCTTGATAAGGATCTTCAACATAGGAAATATCACCTTTGGCTCCCTTTAGATCCTTCTTTGCATTTTTCAAGGCTTTGGGATCCGATATGATCAGTTTTGCATTCTCTTCAAGCAGCTTATTCGCGATATACAAAGCCGGTGTTTCCCGGGTATCTCCGGTATCTGCTTTGAATGCAAATCCCAGAAGACAGATTTTCTTGTCTGCCAGAGTATTAAACATCGCTTTCAGCATATTTAAAATAAAACGCTCTTTTTGATATTCATTGATCCGTACAACGCTCTCCCAGTAATCTGCAACTTCCGTGAGTCCATAATTCCTGCAAAGATAGACCAGATTTAAAATATCTTTTTTAAAACAGGACCCGCCAAAACCAACGCTTGCTTTTAAAAAACGGTCTCCGATTCTGTGATCCATGCCAATCGCATGAGCTACTTCGCTGATATCCGCATCTGTTTTCTCACACAAGTCTGAAATCGAATTGATTGAGGATATCCGCTGCGCAAGAAAGGCATTGGCAACCAGCTTGGAGAGTTCACTGCTCCAGATATTGGATGTAATGATCTGTTTTCGGGGAACCCAGTTTTGATATATTTCAACCAGCTCATCTCTTGCCTTCAGGCCGCTTTCTGTTTGCGAGGATCCGATCAGCACCCTGTCCGGGTTTTCAAGATCCTTGATGGCGGTTCCTTCTGCAAGAAATTCCGGATTGGACAAAACCTCAAAGTGGATTCCGCTGTTTGCGGAGGAAAGAATCCGTTCCATGGCCAGTGCTGTCTTTACCGGCAATGTACTTTTTTCAACAATAATCTTCGGAGATTGAGAACATTCCAATATCTGTCTGGCTGTCTTTTCCCAATACTGCAAGTCCGCAGCCATGCCGGCACCCACACCAAATGTTTTTGTAGGCGTGTTCACGCTGACAAAGATGATATCCGATTCCTGAATTCCTTTTTTAACATCCGTATGAAAAAATAGATTTTTACCCCTGGATGACTTCACAATTTCATATAGGCCGGGTTCATATATCGGCAGGTTTTCGGAATTCCATTCATTAATTCGATCCGGATTGATATCAACCACCGTAACTTTATGCTGGGGGCATTTATGGGCAATCATTGCCATGGTCGGACCGCCTACGTATCCAGCGCCAATACAAAGAATTTTCTTTTTAAATGATTCGTTCATTTTTTATCCGCTGTAGTAAAGTTATTGTCAAAACCGATCTCTTATGAAACAGTCTGGTTATATATCAATGCAATCCGGTTTCTTCAAGTTCTATTTTTTTATAGAACTTTTTGTATTATCATGATAATTCAACAGACAGGCTGTTGATTGTTTAGATAAAAACCATGATCGGGCAGAATAACAATCGGATAAATGAATCGATGGAAAAACCGTTAACCACATTTCAAAACCTTTCCAAGGCAAAACAGGATCGGATTATAGAAGCCGCCATCACTGAATTCAGTGAAAAAGGCTATACCAGTGCAAGCATCAATGCACTTGTGGAGAGCCTTGGAATTGCAAAGGGTTCGATTTTCCAGTATTTTGGAGATAAAAAAGGTCTTTTTCTGTTTATTTTTAACAAATCCACTGAGATAGTGAAAGAAAGGCTAAGAGCTATCAGAGATCGGACCACAAATGACACACTGCTTTCCCGTCTGGAAAAAACTCTGAATGAAGGTGTCTCCTTTATTCAAAACCATCAACTGATATATAAACTGTATATGAAGGTTCTCTATGATTCGAAAATTCCTTTCCGGGATGAAATATTACTATCTCTTCGTACTTATAGTTTCCAGTACCTCCGTTCCCTTTTAGATACAGCAAAAGAAAAAGGCGAACTCAGGGAAGATCTTGATCTGGATAAGGCATGTTTCATTCTGGATGCGGTGATGGATCGATTTCTCCAGACCCAGACCATTCGTCACCTGGATGCTGAATTGGGAGTCTACAAAGCCGACCAAACAGTTATCACAAAATGGATTCATGATATTGTCGAAATGATCAATATCGGCATCGGCTCTCAATCGAGCAGCCAATTCACGGATAGAAACACAAACTGATTTTCCGGTAGAAAAAATGACCCATCATATCCTTATTGCTTCTGCAATCCATCCGGAACTGGAATATATTTCGAAAAGCATGAAGCAGGTCAGCAGGCGTTGTATTGGCAACCGGAAAATCATTGAGGGAATTCTGGGGAATCACAATATCCGATTACTGGAATCCGGGCCGGGAATGGTGAATACCATCCAGGCCATAACGGCTGCTGTTGAAAATTCAAAACCATCTATGATCATTCAAACCGGATGCGCAGGTGCTTTCCCTGAATCCGGATTAAAGCTCGGAGATATCGGTATTGCCGGCGAGGAAGTGGACATCCATTTGGGAATCGAACCTGCATCAGCTTACGATGCTGTGGTTGAGCTGCCTTTTCCTGTGGCGATACAAAATGGTATTGAGCTTAAAAATCGATATAAATGTGATCAATTGCTCACGGATTATGCATTTCAGTGCCTTGACAGGAAGTTCCGAAATCAGGAGATCCGGGCAAAAAAAGGCCCTTTTGTCACAGTCTCAACCATCACTTCAACAGATCAAAAAGCCGCAAGCCTTTTTCATCACTACTCGGCAATTATGGAAACCATGGAGGGTTCCGGCGCAGCTCACCTTTGCATTCATTATGATATTCCATTTCTGGAAATTCGTGCTGCAAGTAATATGGTTGGGGAGAGAGATCGATCCGGATGGGATCTGCCTTTGGCATGCAGGAGAAGCAATGAGGCTGTCATGACTTTTCTTGAATCTTGGGATTCGAGCGTGATATAAAATTCAAAAAGTGGTTTTGTCTCCGATCCTTCTGCCCTTTCCTATCCGCCGTCCAGCATTTTCATCTTCTTTCTGAATAACATGAAAAGGAGCATCCGTCTTCTGGTCACACCTTCTTTCATAACCACTTCGGCGATCCGGAACAATCCCTCTGGTATAGGCTTCAAGAAATGCTGCAAGTTGATCGGAGTGCTGCTCATTCACCATACCGAACTGCATCCCTCTTCTCATGATCGGTTGTCGTTTTATCGAGTCTGAAACAACGGTATCGGAAACTTTCTGAAACGGAATTCGATAGACAACCATACCTTGCCCGGGAACCAGGATGGATAATTCCTGAAAATCCCTTTCATGATCTTTGTGAGGATAATACTCAACAGAAAGGCCCTGTTGGCTGATATCGGATATTGGTCCCATCCTGATGATCCTTGGTTTTCCAAAATTATACAATCTGGGAGATTCAAAAATTACAAACGCGCTTCCAAATGGTCTGTATCGGTTAATCGTTCTTCTGTGATGCATGTAAAGCAATCTGCCTATTTAGAAATTCAAATCATTTCAGGTCATCAATCTGTCTGGTTAGTAAAGCTCCAAGCCGATGCCCGTTTTTAAAAATCCCAGACGATTTTCCTCAATCTAATATAACCGGATAAAAGATTAATCAAGGGCAAGAATAAATAAACCAGATTCTGTTACCGGCATGCAGCATCTGCAAACCGTAGATCCACAAATTTTTCAATATCAATCAATACGCCAATATCCATACAGTCATGCATATACCGTTGAATGGAATCCAAATCCTCCAGCACAGGGTACAGATCATTCATTTTGATTCCTTTTGGGGTTGAAAGCACTTTTTTTAACACTTCCGTGGTTAATCCAAGTGTTTTTTGGGGATCCAGAAAAGATACAGCAATTTCTGCGGCCATATCCTGTTGGTTTTCTATAAATTTCCCTGCCTTCACCAAAAGCGATGTGAACTCAAAAACAGCTTCCGGATAGGCATCAATAAAATCCTTCTGCATTGCGGTAACACAACAGGGGTGATTATCCCATATTTCTGAGGAAAGAAACTGCAGATCGGCAATTCTCTTGGCAATGGCATTGGATCCGATAGGCTCTGCCA
>CAYTGW010000109.1:0-1145 GCA_964437395.1 uncultured Desulfocicer sp. | reverse complement strand
AACCCACCGACATTGTTATTTTCTTTCATGATTTTCGGCATCTGAATCGGTGGTACTACCTCAAAACGGACATTAATTGCATTCTGCTGACCCGGAACACCCGGTTTCAATCCGAGCCCGGTCAGGTACTTATGTGCAAGCATATTGTGTATCGACATTTTATGCGGAATATCAATGACCTTGTATTTGAAAAAATTTTGAACCTCCCCATAATCATCCACGTTATATAAACTGTTCCGGACAAAAACGCTTCCATTCTTATGAGCCAGTAATACCATTTGAATGGGTACATCAAAACCAAAAAGATCCATGGCAATCGGCGCCAGGACAAAGGCGCCATCAACTGTATTTTTTTCAAGAGCCTCCTGTACAGGATTCCAGCCAGGCATACAGATGGTTTCAAGATCAAAAAATCTGGGTGAAACCTCACCAGTATTGATTTGATGCTTCAAAATTCCAAGTACCAGATGATCGGTAATCTGAATATGCCCGATTTTCATCTGGACTTTTCCATTCATCATCTTGGGTGTTCGCTTTTCCGGCCTTGACTTATCGACCAAACCAAATACCTCATCAATTTTTTCCTTTAACATCTCCTCTGTATATGGTTTTGCAATATGATTATTTCCCCTGGCATCTTTCACTGCTTTTTCCTGTGTTTTATCTCCCTGGGCTGTAGCCATGATAAACAGGATATTTTTGGTAACCGGATTATTTCTGACCCATTTGAGCAAACCCATTCCATCCATTTTCGGCATATTCCAATCGCTTATGATCAAATCGATTTTTTGTTCTTTCAGCTTATTGATCGCATCTGCTCCATCGGATGCTGCAATAACATTCTGAAATCCCAGATTGGCAACCATATTTTTCATCATGTTTCGCATGGTACCGGAATCATCAACAATCATTACCTTCATGTTCATATCAAGTTTCATCGATTTCCTCCTGTTTGACTTAAAAAAAATTCTATCCATTGACTGTAGCCGTATTTGGTGTCAGAAAAAAATTCTCCCCCTTTGATGATGTCTTCATCCCATCGGCAAAGGATTTGAAAACCAACCCCTGATAGAGGAGGTTAATAAATCCGTAAGAGCCAATTTCAAAAGTCTGTTGTTGTAGTTCCGGCGAAAACTAGACACGCA
>CAYTGW010000108.1:10792-13640 GCA_964437395.1 uncultured Desulfocicer sp. | reverse complement strand
TTGGCCCGTTGGCCCGTTGGCCTGTTTGCCCGTTTGCCCATTGGCCCGTTGGCCCGTTGGCCTGCTAGCCCGAAAAAACTGCGGATTTCAAAACCGGCTAAACTGGCTAACTGGTCAACCGGCTAACCGGCAAACTGGTCAACCGGCTAACTGGTCAACCGGCTAACCGGCTAACCGGCAAACCGGCAAACCGGCAAACTGGTCAACCGGCTAACCGATTCATCTTGCCCTGGATATACCCCTCTAAATCCAGCGCAACATGAACAAACCCAAGTTTCTGAATCTCCGGAACAATCCTTTGCAGTCTCTCCGGATCCATCATCTTCTGAAATTCTTTCTTCTGGATTTCAATCCGGGCGATCATACCATGATGCCGCACCCTGCTGCCTGAGAAACCTTCAGCATGAAGAATCTGTTCTGCGGATTCAATCATCCGGATCATATCCTCATGAATGGGGATTCCAAAAGGAATTCGTGTTGCCAGGCAGGCCATTGCAGGCTTATTCCATGTTGAAAGCCCCCTTTCCTTGGAAAGCTGCCGGATATCTTCCTTGGTCAATCCGGCATCGATCAATGGCGCATGAATCCCATGCTCCTGTGCGGCTGCAAATCCAGGCCGAACATCCTTCAGGTCATCGACATTGGCGCCGTGACAAATCGCCTGAATTCCCAATTCAGTTGCCTTGTTCTTAACAATCTGAAACAGATTCTGTTTGCAGACATAACATCGATCAGGATGATTGTTCCTGAACCCGGACAGCTTCAACTCATCAGTCTCAACAACGATATGACGTGCTCCCAGTTTTTCAGCAATCGCAAGAGAATCCCTGAATTCCTTCCTTGAATGTACAATGGATGAAGATGTAATTGCAACAGCCCTGTCTCCCAGAACTTCACAAGCAACGGAAAGAAGAAGGGTGCTGTCCACGCCACCGGAAAAGGCCACCATCAGCGAATCGAACTTTTCTAAAACGCGAATCAATGACTCCTGTTTCTGCTGTATGCTTTTCATCAGAATCGAATACCTCTTTAGCAAAAAAAAAATTATACCCTTCCAAATCGCTTGACCGTCTCTTTTGCCTGCTCCATAATCCGATCCAGCAATTCTTTTACAGTTGGAATGTCATGGATCAGGCCAACCCCCTGTCCAACAGAAATCACACCAACATCCAGATCTCCTTCACGATACATTTTTCGTGCAAGATCACCGGCAACAATCGACAACACCTCAGCAAAATCCCCACCCGATGCTTCTGTTTCCGCACATTTCCGTGCAGCGGCATTTTTCCAGACCCTATGGGTTGCATCAATCGATCTCATGATCAGCATGGTATCCAGTTCAGACGCATTCAGAAGGGCCTTCTTCAGATTATCATGAATCGGGCATTCTTTGGTCAGCAGAAACCGGGTCCCCATGATCGCTCCATCCGCTCCCAGAGAAAGAACGGCTGCGATACCACGACCATCCGAGACACCACCGCCCCCGATCACCGGAATTTTCACCGCATCCCGGACAGCCGGAATCAGGACAAGTGTTCCAATATCCAGTTTTCCCGTAGCCCCGCCATTTTCATACCCTACTACCGTAACCATATCTGCACCCATGGCTTCTACTTTCTGTGCATACCGTATTCCCACGCATTTATGAATCCATGTCATACCTGCGTCTTTGAATCGTCTGCAAAGATCGACAGGGGCTGAATGACCCGAAGTCTCTACAATCGTGACCCCCTTTTCGATCAGAACATCCACATAATCGTTGTTATCGATGGGACGCATGCTCGGAAACAGGTTGATATTCACTGCAAAAGGTTTGGCTGTTTGTTCCTTTATCCGGTCAATGGCTGAAGCAAATTCCTCTCTGGATGGATAAATTGCTGAGGCCAGTATTCCAAGCCCTCCGGCTTCGGATATGGCTGCGACAAAATCCGAGGTTGAAATGGACATCATGGTACCACCGACAATGGGATATTGAATCCCTAATTTTTCAGTCAAGGCTGTTTGAAACATGATCCTCCTTTTTTGACCTGCTTGAAAATACGGAACCATCTAAATCAATTTTCTATCCAATCATTTTCAGCAACTATATCTCAAGATTGCATGGAGTGCCAATGTTTTTTTACGATGCAGCAAGCCGTGTTCCACAATTTCTGTACGATCATCGCAGTCTGATTTTCAATCAGACGCTGCAGGCGGCATTGCAGAATATTTCTCTGGAGTATTTATTCCCTTTCTGATAAAAATTTCTTCCATCAATCGTTTTTCAAAACCGCATACATGATCTCCGGAGGAAGAGTGAAGATTGAATTCACGAAAATGGAAGGTATCGGCAATGATTTTCTTTTCATCGACGACCGTAATCATTGTATTGAAGATCATATTTCCTACCAAACATTATCCAGAAACCTCTGCAACCGAAGATTCGGCATCGGGGGAGACGGAATGATCCTGATTCTCAATTCCCGGATTTGTGATCTGCAATTCAGAATATTCAACTCAGACGGGAGTGAGGCACAGATGTGCGGAAACGGCATGCGATGCTTTGCCAGGCTTGTTTATGAAAAACAGATCATCCGGAAAAATGAATTTTCTGTGGAAACCTTGGCCGGAAAAATTATCCCAAAAATTCTGTTCGACAAAGCCGGAAAAATAGATGCTGTAAAAGTGGACATGGGAGAGCCCATACTGGACCCTGCAAGCATACCATTTCTTTCAACCCGATCTCAGGCGATTTCCGAAGAGATGGAAATCGATGGCCGGCAGATCATGATTACCGCCGTATCCATGGGAAATCCCCATGCTGTCATTTTCGTTGATTCAGCAGAAAAAGCCCCGGTACTCCAGCTTG
>CAYTGW010000108.1:0-10782 GCA_964437395.1 uncultured Desulfocicer sp. | reverse complement strand
CCAATGACAGGAAATGGAATTCCTTTTGATGTGAAACTTAAAATCAATGACGAAGAGTTGCTTATAAATGGCGTGAGCATGGGAAATCCACATGCTGTCCTGTTCGGTGATTTTACAATGGAAAAAATAGCCAACTATGGAAAATTAATAAGTGAACACCCTATGTTTCCTGCAAAAACAAATGTTGAATTTGTGGAAATCATCTCGGACAATGAATTAAAAATGAAGGTATGGGAACGCGGCGCCGGCGTGACACTCGCTTGCGGCACAGGAGCATGCGCATCTCTGGTCGCTGCACATCTGAACCAAAAAGCAGGAGAGCAGGCAGTGGTTCATCTGGATGGCGGGGATCTTTTCATTGAATGGGATCAAAAAACCAATCACGTTTATAAAACCGGCCCTGCTCATTTGGTGTTTACCGGCATGATTGAAATATAAGAGAAGATGAAAAGAAGAACCGCCATATTTCAATACCTTCCTTTCATCCTTGACACATTTGAGATTATTTATTACCGTGACAAAAATTTCCCATTGATTCAATGACCCGAACCTCAGGAAATCGTCCCCATGATTGTCAGCTTTGTACAAACAAAAGGTGGAACCGGAAAAAGCACACTGGCCTTGAACACAGCATTCTCCCGGCAGATTCAAAAACAGTTTCAATCCATTGCACTGGTGGAACTGGATCCTCAGGGAAGCCTGAAAAACTGGTGGATACAGAGAGAGGAAGAAGGACGCAACACGGATAAAGTTTCTTTTCACCATATATCCAGCACACAGAAGGCGGTTTTTCAAAGCAGCATAACAACCATTGCGGAACATAATGAGCTGATCATCATGGACATCCCGGGAGAAAGCACCGGAAAACTCCATACCCGGTTTGCCTGCGCATCCTCGGATCTTGTGATTATCCCCATGCGTACATCAACCAATGATGAACTGGCCTTTGCAGACAACCTATATCCGATTATCAGAGAAATCACAAATATAGCACCTGAAAAACGAAAAACTTTTCATGTGCTGCCGTCCTTTACACATCCGCAGTCCAATAACGAAAAGATTTTCGAATATTTTTCAGACATCCTTCCCAGTCATCTGCAATGCATGGGTGTAGTGTATCCCCATCGATCGATCTATGAAAACTTCAACCGGGACGGTATGAACCTTACGGAATATGCGTTGTCGGTCGAACAGAACAAACGAAATGCAGTCCAGGCATCACGGGCGGTTATGGATATTGAAAAAATTTCAAAAAACATCATTGATTTACTGGAGAGAAACAATGGCAGTACCAAGAAAAAGAAAAAAACTCGATGAAACAGCGCAGGAACTGAAAAAAAAGAGTCCAACACCACAACACCGAAGACACGCAGTCAAAACAGAAGAGGTCTTGTCCCGGAATGCTTCCAAAAAAATTGATAGCGCCTTTGAAATTATGGATCATATTCAAGAGGAAACATCGACCCATATCCTATCAGATGAAGAAAGCACACCCGGACCGGTTGATTCAAAAAGATCCCATTCAAAAAAAGAACGCACTGGATTTCGATTTCACATTTCACTGGATGCGGTCATGCCTGAAAAAAAAACAGACAGCAGAAACAGGTCCCCGCTTCCCGCTAACAAATCATCCATACTGGATATCGGACTCACCATACCCTTTTTCTGGAAGATGCCCATTATTGGCAAAATCGTTCAAAAAGTCATCCGGAATATGAAAACAGTAAAATTTTGAACCAGTGAACTGACTCGTTTGCGGATTGGCCGGTTTACGGGTTTATATCTGTTCCCCGTTAAATCAACGGACGGCATATGACCGGCTGACGATTGGATTCGATTACATCATGCAATTTCCGCTAAATCCGTATCATACGACCAATCCCCCCAGACCTTTTCAACAATCTGCATGACAATCGGATTGATATACTCTTCAGCCGCTTTTCCATATAATAGGTCAATATGGTTGGCGCCTTCAATGATGAAATCAACCAGCAGGCTCTCTTCCTGAGGGATTTCAATTTTTTTCAGGTCCTTGACAGATTGAATATGATAGGTCTGTTTGTATCGATGGGGATACAGTTCGCTGTACCGAACATTTTCAACTGAAGCAAGATGGTCTGCCGTTCCCCAGAAATGGAATACCGGTATGTTATCCGGGAATAAGGAACATAATTCGGAATAATTCAGACGGCTTTCATCCATTCGTTTAAAACCCCTGCCGTCATAAACCGCTTTGAGACATTGAAAACCCAACCCAAGAGGGATCGACTCTGTTGCAACCTGCAAGTACCTTTCCACAAAATGTTTATCATCCTTATGGTTTTCCGGGGAAATCAGAAAATTCAAATCCCCAACATTGTAATTGGATATAACCCTTACAAAATCTTTCAGGAATGGAATCCCTGTAATAACTTTAGAGATTTCCTGGATCGGTACATGTTTGAGACGGAATATCCTGGACAAGTGATTGAACCACAATACGATGGGGAAAAAAAGATGTGATTTACGATTAAAAAATTTCGGAGAACCAAGGGTAATGACTCCTCGAATAGTTTTTAAATATTGTGATGTTTCAATCAGGGGGGGCAGGGTCTGGTTTAAAATACTTTTTTGTTTCTCAGTCAATATATCAATATCATCCAGATGCTCTCGAAGAGACCAGTTCAGGATCATATTTTCAGATACCACCCCTCCCATACTATGCCCCAGGAGAATGGTGGGTTTTCCATGGCTGCGTGCGTGAATGAATCGGACCACGGTTGCCAGATCATAATCAATCATTGAATCAATGGTGTAATACGGATCAAACCGACCCTCATTCACCCCGACCCCTCGAGGATCAAAGAGATATACCCAGAAACCCATATCCGCAAAATCTTTGGCCATGGAATACCGGTTATTGATATTAAAACAGTTGCTGTTGTTTGCAAACCCCGGAATCAGTGTGAGGGCTGGCCGGTTATCATTTGCGGTTACATCTTCCATGCTGACCAGTCGACGGAAACCGATCTCTTTTCCTTCTTCGGTAAAATCCCGATAATAGACAATTTCATAATTCCCGCGGCCATTTTGTTCCAGTTCTTCGATTTCACTCTCAAAATAAGCAGGCATTCTGTCTGTTTTCAGGGACTCCTTCAATATCCTTCGTCGTCCGGCCTCCATCAGGATATTGGGTAAAAATTGTTCGGAAATCTTGAACCGATGTAGTACCAGATGGTTCAGATCAATCTGATTCAACAGGATCACGTTTTCTGTCATCCGCAATCGCTGTCTCTCCAGTTCATCCAGAATAATCATTTTGATCTGATCTCGGGGTATTCTGATATCGGTTGCACGCAGAATAATATGATACAGTGCAAGAGCCAGTTTACCAACAGCACTATTCCGGATCTCTTCCTGGCTTAAAACAAGTTCCTTGGATACCGGTAATCCAAGAGTAATCTGCCCTTTATAGATCCTGCTGTAGGTATTGTAACCGGCATTGATTATATTTGTGGGTACGCCATTGACCACAAAACGCAAAATGGATTTACTTGCGTTTTGAAGCTTTTTTACTACTTTCATTTTTCTTTAATTCCTTTACTGCTAATTCTTTCACCCTTTCAATATGCTCATCGCTGATCACACCGCTTAAACCGGATATGGCGGCCAGTTGCATGCCATGCTTTAATCCCAGCCGATAAATCTCCCGGACCTTATCCCACTGAGTATCACTCCCAACGGTGAATGTCTCGAAACGTCCTTCCAAGGCCAGAATAATGGTTTCTGCAAGCCCTACATATGCTACCTGATCCGGTAAACCGATATCTTTCATTTCAATGTGTTCACCTGGCAAAAGGATTTCACCGCTCCGGATAACCAGAATATCCGGTCTTTTTGCGATATCATCATTTGAAAGACTCATTGGACGGGTGATGTCCGTAACAACGCATCCCGGCTTTAATCGCATGATATCCAACACTTTTTTTGCTTCCGTGCTTGCGGCGACAACCACATCCATATCCCCCAGATGCGTATCTCCCCTCGTTGAAACATGGAGCTTGACTTGCGGGGCTTCTTTTTCAATGGACTCCTGTAAGGCAAGCAGTTTGGCCATATTCTTGCTGACAATATATACCTCTTCAAAAGCCGTTGCGAGCAGTCGTGAACAGATGGAACCCACTGCACCCGTAGCCCCGATTACCATTGTTTTTGCTTTCAGTTTTTTATTTTCTGTCAACCGGGCCAACCCCATTCTCCGGACCGCTTCTGCAGCAGCCCAAAGAGCCGTCGATGCAACATAGCTATTGCCGGTTGTTATGGGAAGAACCGCGTGTTTCGCAACTTCAATGCTTGAATCTTTCATGGCCTTTGGCAGCATCCCAATCCCCATGATCTGTGCACCCATTTTCTTTGCCATGATTGCAGCTAGCAATATTCGCTTGGTCGTAAACTCGGGAGTATGGGCCTGCATCTGTTCCGGTGTCTCTCCCAATGCAATAAGCCAGCCTTCCGCTTCCACGCCTGTTTTTGACTTGATGCCGGTGACCTTAGAGTAAACAAAGGGTGGTGAATATGCCATTACCTTTTCCACAGTATTCATGGCAATGGGTGCAAAATCAGACACCATTTCAACCGCTTTTATTTTCTTTAAATAATCCTGGGTGAGCGGATATACAATATAAGCAAATCGATTGACCCGTTTTTTCTCCCCGGATGGATAGATAATCCTCGGTTCCATCTGCATATCCGTAATGATTTCAAGCAAATCATCATCACTCCCCTCTTTCTGAGGAATATTCAATGCAGAGAACAGGAGCGCTTCGGATAGGCTTACTCCAACCACTCTATCCAATATTTTTGGCGTGGTATCAATAATAACAGACACCCCTTTATCTCTGAGGTAGTTTACCCTGTCTTCATATGCCGTGGATGTGATAATGATTTTTCCCTCTAATTCTTTTTCGGTGAAACAATCCAAGTAATTATAAAATTTAAAATGAGGAACAACAAGAACATGCGCCTGTTTCAGGGCATTGCGCAACAAGAATTCATTTGCTTTTTTCATGGGAGATAATTCTGTAACAAGCTTTTTTCCGGGAATCCATTTCAATACATCATGGACCTTGTTGGCATATAGTTCAAGCTCTTTGATGGAGCCGATCAGACGGGGCACACCGTCCTTCAATAGCGGATCAGCAAACTGCAAATTGTCCGTATACTCCGATATCACTGTAGCAATCCTTGAATCTACCATGCCGGAAAAAAACAGAACCCGTGCATTGTTAAAATAATTATTGCCATGAATGAACTGGGTATGACGTATTGTCCACTCATGACCGACGCCTCGAAGGATATTGCCGTTTGTAACCGGTGTCTGAATCTGTTTACCGATCTTCATTAAATCCCGGGTTTCTTTATCCGGTATGGATCCGGAACCGATTTCATAAGGAAAACTGATCCCTCCCAAACCGATCGCATCGGCTTTCTTGTTCCAGGACAATAATAAATCCGCAGCTTGCTCAAAATCACCATCTGTACCGATTCGCTTCAGCAGAAACTTCTGATTTAAAAAAGTGGTTTTAAATTCATAATCATCCTGACTGGCCCCCAAACTGATGTTGATAATCTGCCTCATGTTGATCTCCTCATGAAACCATTCATTGCTGTATGATTCGTTGCATATCCAATGCCATTTTTCACATCCTGGATCTTGCTTTTATCCACTGACCGCTGCCCGGCCTTTTTTTCTGGCCTCCAGAGCAAGCTGTTTCACCTTTTGAATATCCTCATCCGTAAAAATACCGTTGATACCTGAAATTGCGGCGAGTTTCATGCCATGCTTGAGGCCCATTTTATAAATCTCCCTTACTTTTTCCCATTCAATATCCCTTCCAACGGTAAAAACTTCATAGCGGCCTTCCAAAGCCAGAACAATGGTCTCGGCAAGACAGGCATAGACTATTTTATGAGGCAGACCGATATTTTTCATCTCCGGATTTCCCGGAAGCTCAATCTCACCAGACTCTATCACAAGAACATCCGGGCGTTTGGCGACATCCTCCGGAGATAGATCCAGTGGTCTTGCCACATCGGTGATAACGCATCCCGGTTTTGCCCTGGTGATATCCAATACAGTCTTACCCTGTCCGGATGTGGCTGTAACGATTACATCCATATCCTCAATATACCGATCCGGCCTGGTCGTCACCTTGATCATGACACCAGGGGTCTCCTCAAGAATGGATTCTTTCAGGGCCATTAATTTGGCGGTATTTCTTCCCACAAGGTAAACTTCGTTAAATGCTTTTGCCAGAAGACGACAACAGACTGATCCAATAGCACCGGTAGCGCCAAGCACCATTGTTTTTCCAATAATTCTTTTCCCTTTCTCAACTTTTAAAAGCCCCATTCGTCTGACAGCATCGGCTGCTGCCCATAGAGCACCGGAAGCGCTGTAACTGTTTCCGGTTGTAATCGGAATTTCAGCTTTTTTCGCAACCGTAACACCGGCATCCCCGACCACTTTGGTAAAGGCGCCAAGCCCCATGATCTGAGCCCCCATTCTTTTGGCCATACGAGCCGCCTGCAATAATCGTTTGTAGGTGAATTCAGGGTTATGGGCGAGCATCTGTTTTGGCGTACCACCAACCGTGATCAGCCATCCTTCTGCTTCAGCCCCTGTTGGCGATTTGATACCGGTCACTCGCGAATAGACCCAGGGAGGTGCATATGCAATCACCTTCTCCACCGCGTCTAAAAATGCAGGCGGTGTAAAGTTGGACAAAAAGTCAACCGCCTTGTCCTTTTTCAAAAACTCTTTGGACAGCGGATGGATAACAAAGGCAAACCGGTTTATCCGCTTGGGATTACCCGATGGATAGACAACCCTTGGATCCATTTTTTGTGTTCTGATAATTTCCAGCAGATCATCCTTTCGAATCTGATCCCGATTTCTTCCAAGTGCCGCGATAATCAAAGCTTCCAGAACATTTGGAGCAACCACCCTTTCCAAAATTTTAGGCGTTGTATCAATTACAACATTTACTCCCCTTTCTTTCAGAAATTCAATCCGGTCATCATAAGCTGTCGGAGTAATAATCGTTTTACCGCCTAGCTCCTCCAGGGTTGCATTTTCCATATAATCATAAAAATGAAAATGAGGTACAACGATAACATTCGCCTTTTGCATCGCTTTTTTGACAATATAATCATTCCATGCCTTTAACGGTGCCACGGAAGAAGAAAGCCGCTTGCTTGGAATCCATTGCAGGATTTCATGGACACCATGTGCATAATTTTGTAAGTCCTTTATGGATCCTATAAATTTGGCAATCCCATTCTCAAAAATCGGATCTGCGAAAGTCAAATTATCGGTAAATTCCGACATTACATTTACGATATGGAAATGATCCATTCCGGAAAAAAATAAAACCTTTGCGTTATCAAAATAATTACCGAACTTATACTGTATAAATCGAAGGCACCATTCAAAGGAAACGTCCCGCAACTCATTTCCGATAGTAACCGGCGTTTCAATCTGGGCTCCAAGTCTCTCCAGCTTGTCGATATGCTTTTTCTTAAGATATCGGGGGCCTAAGCCATATGGTTTAACACCTCCGATTCCGATTGCATCCGCTTTTTTATCCCACTGCAGAAGCATTTCCGCAGCCTTTTCCAAGTCGCCATCTGTTCCCAACCGTTTGATGTTAAAATTCTGTCCAAGAAATTCCGTCTCAAACTCATAATCGTTTTTGCTTGCCCCTAAGCTGATGCTAACAATTTGCTTCACGATTTCCTCCTATGATTCCATTGGAAAGTGATACGATTTCAAATTGGCCTTATGAAAAATAATCTACTCCGGAACGCCATCATTCCAAATGGCATTCACAGGACAAATCTCCATAGCCTCCATGCATAACGTCTCTTCCATTTTTGAAGCCGGCTGTTTGCAGACATACTCATAACCTTCTTCCAGATCTGAACAGAAATTCGTTGGCGCAATTTCTGCACAAACGCTGCAGCCGATGCAACGGATATCAACATAATATTTTCCGGGGACATTATTCGCAACCTTTGGTGTTTTGTCCGGTCGGATCATTTACTTATTTTCTTTTTACAATATTAATTGTTCATGGTCACGATAAGAGGAACATCCCTTTTTCTTTCCGGATCGATAATCCAGAAAGATTAACAAAATAAAGGGCAATTCCAGAATAAATTCAAATATAAATCCTGCGACTATGGCGAATAACATTAACGGCAGCTTTACAAAAGTGAAGTAAACCTTCGAAAACCTTGCCTTCAGAATATCATAAACCATCCGCATATCTTCATGGGCAGAACGTTTCATTCAATTAATTCCTTCATCAGCTGAACAACATCTTTGATCTGACTATCCGCTTCAGTGTAATCCGAATGCATCTTGCAATATCCGGATCCTGACACAGCTTTGTTTCTGCATTTTTTCCCGCTTCTGGTGACCGCCCTGCATCGATCACTTGTTTCTTCCGGCTCATCTTCAAATGAATTTCCCTCTTCCAGATGTTTTGCAGCATCCTGTGCTTCCTTATACCGGTCATGCAATACAAGAGGTTCATCATAGATCTTTCCGGTTTGAACCAGCTCCAACAGATAATTGAATTCCTCTTCAATTCCTTCCAATAATACTTCAGGATCAGGCATCAGCTTTTCATCAGAAGCGATTCCTACGGTAACCTTTCCATCATAGCTGAATATACTGATTCCAAGACCGATTTTTCCAGATCGGGGAACCCAAAACATGAGATTATCTATCCTGCTGCCTGCAAAAAACAGAGGCGTCTTTGGGCCGGGAACATTGGTCATCACTCCGGAGGCTTTATTCCCGAACAGTTGAGCAGCCATTTGTGCAAGGCCAGGCGGTAAGTATCCAATGGAATTCAGCAAAACAAAATTGATATAGGGATCTGGTGAACTCTTTAAAGAATCCATACGCCGTTTCACTTCTTTTAAACGAAGAACCGGATCTTCAAGGTATACGGGTAAAGGAAGAAACACCAGGCTGAACTTGTTGCCCAGCTCGAACTCCGTGCCTGGTTTTCGTATATTTACAGGAACCGTTACCCTAAGATCCAGTTCATTCACTGCCACATGTCTGGTTTTAAGGTAGCGACGCATTGCCCCGGTGACCGTTGCAATGAGGACATCATTCAGGGTTGTCATACTGATCGCACGGCCGACTGTTTTTATCTGGCTCAGTTCCATTGGGTCGGTCCAGGCAACCACTTTCCGAACACCCAGTTGCCCCTTGAAAGGAGTGTTGGGATCGGAACTCATGATTGTATGTTTGGATAGTACCTTGGTAAAATCGGTTGGAAAACGACCAGTGGTTTTTACAATTTTTTTTCGATAATCGGAATTGGAAACCACTTTTTCCAACTCTTTGACTATTTGTTTACCAAATTTTTGTGATGTTTTCAAACCGACACCGACTGACGCAGCCATTGCCCGGAAAGATAAGAATGGTACGATTTTTCTGGGACGTTTCTTCTTCTTTGGTCTGCTTTCCGGCCAGGGTGCATCCGGATCTGTATCTGCGGCAGAGAGTAAAACATACATCAACGCGATTCCATCTGCAATCGCATGATGAATTCGAAAAAAGACTACACATCCATCTCCGTAATTTTCAATCAGGTGTACCTGCCACAGGGGTTTATTGAGATCAAGTGGCATCATTGTCAGGTTGCTGATCATCTCCTGAAGATCTTTTTTGTCCCCTGGTGATGGTAATGCAATACGTTGAACATGGGATCGGAGATCGTAATTTGGATCCATCTCCCAGCTTGGAAGCCCGACTCCGGATTTCGGTCTGACAACTCGCATCTGAAACCGCGGGAAAGACGCAAGGCGACTGTCAATGGTAGCCTGAAGACGTTTAAAATCAACCGATTCTTTAAACTCCATGAAGGCGGTAATCACCATCAGGTTTGTGGGTTCATCCATGCACAACCAGAAATTATCTGCATTTGTCATTCTTTCTGCCATTGAACGCCTCCTCGCATAGTAGGTGCCAAGTGTCTATAAATATTTGTCTACAATATCAAATTATGTGGGTATTTCAAGGCTTGGTTTATTATATTTAAAAAAAATAAAAAAACGCTTGACATCCATAACGCATTGCGTCATATTCCGAGGCATGACGCAACGCGTTATAAAAATGAGATACATGCTTTGAAACAGAAAAGCAAAGAAAAAATTAATAAAAATACATATCAGGGGGGTAAAAAGATGACTACAAAAAATGCAAACAAAAAGACAACCGGCAAAAAAACAAATCGGAAATCCAAATTCTATACAATGAATGTGGTTAAAGATGTGAAAAACAGCTTGTCCGATACGGTTAAGGAAATCAATGAAAAATTGATTCAAAAACCAATTCGAAACGGAAAAGATTTCCTTCAGGATCTTAAGGAGAGCCCGCGCAAAACAATTGACAGCCTGATTGACGACAGCAAAGAATTTATTGAAGATACCACAAAGGACGCCCGGAAAAAAATTGATGCATATGTTAAAGACGGGAAGAATATTGCAAAAAAAGCCCAAAAAAATCCGCGCAAAACAATTACCAGCCTGTTTGCTGATGGCAAGGATTATATCAAAGATTTGAAGGCAGATACACAGAAAAGAGTTGACAACTATTTTGAAGACGGAAAAGAGCTTTTACAGAAAGTCGAGAAAGACGCTCGTCTCATTGTTGATGAACTTCTGGAAACCGGCAAAAAATCCATTGATAAGATCCCAGGCAAAAAATCCATTGAGATC
>CAYTGW010000107.1:6249-13658 GCA_964437395.1 uncultured Desulfocicer sp. | reverse complement strand
GCCGCGAACCGGGCAATGAATTCCTGTTCCTTGGCCAGCATCTCCTGCTGCCTTCGATAGCTGGCCAGCAGTTGCTCCCTGCGTATTTCCCGTTCCCGCAAGTAAAAATCGTAATTGCCGCTATAAGTCGTGAAGGTCCGGTTGCCTACTTCAATGATTCTTGTGACAATGCGGTTCATGAAATCATGGTCATGGCAGGTCATGAGAAGCGCGCCTTTGAATTCCTTGGCAAGCCAGTCTTCAATCCAGATGATGGATTCCATGTCCAGATGGTTGGTGGGCTCGTCCAGCAGCAATACATCCGGATTTTGGGTCAGGATCTTGGCAAGGGCAATACGCATTTTCCATCCGCCGCTGAAAGATTCAACCGGCCGGTCATGATCGGCAGGAGGGATGCCCAATCCGGTCAATACTGCTTGGGCTCTGGACTCCAGCTCATAGCCTCCGCCATGCTCAAATTGTTCCACTGCATCACCGTATCGTTTCAGCAAGGATTCCATGGCATTGTCGGACATGGGTTGTCCCATGGCAATTTCCATTTCCCGGATCTGCAAGCCAAGGGTAACCAGGTCTTTTACCGCTGACATCACCTCCGCAAGGGCGGATCGACCGGACATTTCACCGACGTTCTGGGAAAAATAACCGATCCGGGTTCTGGCCGCACAGGTGATTTCACCACTATCGGCGTTTTCCTCGCCGGTTATCAGGCGGAATACGGTGGTTTTGCCGACACCGTTTGGCCCAACGAGGCCGATTCGATTGCCGGAAAGGATTTGCAGGCTCGCATTCTGGAAAAGGATCTGCGAGCCATGTTGTTTGCTTATGTTCGTAAGATGTATCATGGTAGTGAGTCTTTATTTGATAGAAATCAAGCGGTTCATAAAAAGGATAACCCTTGCTTTTGTAAATGATGGATATATGTAAAGGTCGCTTGTGTGTCAACAAACTTGTTTATGCTGCATGGTTTGTGGATGCTCTGCCATTCCTGTCTTTTGCATTTGATGTGGTTATATTCAGCGTAACCGCCATCACTATCCTTCAGCTCTTCTTCCGCTCATTCAGAGCCACGCTTTCTTGGCCCGGCGATGACATTGCTTTTTAGAAACCATGACTTTTGAGTATTTTTTCTAAAGTACCATCTGCTTTCATTGAAATCAGGCCATTATTGAAGGCATCTTTTACACTTCCAGGGTTATGCTTTGTTGCTTTTGATATACAAACAAATAAATCTTTATTATCAAGCGGCGGATCCAGAAATACGATTTGATGTTTGCTTTTCAAGTCTTCATCTAACTGTTCGTACAAATAATAACCTACAAATTTATCTGTAACACACAAGGAAATTCTTTCCATAATTAATTTTTTTATATTTGTGATATCATCAACTACTTCTTCTTTTTGTAAAAATGTCGCGGCATCGAATTTTTCTGAATTTACATAACCTCTTACAACTCCGATTTTATAGGGTTTTAAAGTTTCAAGATTCCCATCATAATTCACGGTTGTGCCTTCTACTGCAAAAAACCCGACAGGACCTCCTGGAAAAGGTTCAGAAAATATAGCATGAGTAGTTATTTCCTCTGAATAATATTCTGGAAAATATCCATCAACAGCGCCTCTTTGAGATTCTATTACAGCCCTTTTCCAAGGTCTGAATCTTATTTTCAGATCATACCCACCCCTTTTAAAAGCTTCTTTGACTACTTCTGCAACATATCCTTGATTTTTTAATTTTTCGCCAATGTATGGCTCCCAATCTAATGTATTTAACGTTATAGAATCTCCTGCAAAAACTGTATTGATTCCAATTATGAGGCCAGCAACAATAGGCAGTATTTTTTTATTTATGATAAACACCTTATAGCCCCTCCTCTCTTTTTATGGTGATTCAATTTAAATATTTGCTATTTTATATCTTAAACAACCGAGCTATTCAACAGAATATTGTTCCCTAATTTTATATCGCAATTATTTAATTTTTATGATAGAAAAAAATATTTATATTCTCTGGATCTTCAAAAAAATTTGTTACAATTAGAAAATGTTTTGTCTTTAAATCTAATAGAGTTAATTTTAACAGTTAATATTATCGTATGTCTTGCAAAATAGTGCCTCGCTGTTGATACATAATTAATTTCTATTAAATTTATTACGATCACATGGGATTTGGTGATTTAATGTCTAAAAAACCGACCTATAAAGAATTGGAAAAACTGACTCAGGAGCTTAAAAGAAGAGAAGTGTACTACCGGCTAATTTCTGAAAACTCAACGGATATGATTAGCAAGCACGATTCTAACGGTATTTACACTTATGCATCGTCTTCTTGTCAAGATTTAATAGGATACACTTCCGATGAATTAATCGGCAGAAGTGCCTATGTTATTTTTCATTATGATGATCTTAAAAAAATGAAAAACAGCCACCAGGAAATATTCCTTACGAATATCGCACATACAGTTTCTTATCAAATCAAACATAAGCAAGGCCATTATATTTATGTAGAAACCACAAGTAAGGCTATCCGAAATTATAAATCGGGAAATATTGAAGAAATCATAGCAATCACCCGTGGAATCACCGATCGAAAACGAACCGAAAAAGTTCTAAAGGAGCAGACCATAACGCTTACTGATATTCTTGAGAGAGCAGGTGATGGGATTTGTGTATGCCATAATATTACCGATTGGCCCCATGTGAGATTTACCGTTTGGAATCCTCGCATGGTTGAGATTACAGGATATACGATGCAAGAGATCAATCAACTCGGATGGTACCAGACAATGTACCCTGATCCAGATATTCAACAGCGAGTAATAAATCGAATGGAGAGAATGCGCGTGGGTGAGGATATTCTTGCTGAAGAATGGTGCGTTAATACAAAGGACAACCATCAAAAAATACTCTCAATTTCTACGACAGTCTTAACAATTGAAAATGGTAAAATACATGTCTTGGCCGTAATGCAGGACATCACTGAGCGTAAAAAAGCAGAAGATGAATTACGAAAGAGTGAATTTAAATATCGGGATATTTTTGAAAACGTTTCCGACTTTTTGTATTTCCACGATTTAAAAGGATATTTTGTCGAGACAAATTTCGCCTCAAAGGAAATCACCGGCTATAATGAAGGTGACTTAACGAAAATGAAAATAATGGATCTGATACCTGAGCGATATAAGCATCTATTTGATGAGTATCTGAAAGAGATGATTACTAAAGGAAAATCTGAGGGTTTGTTGACGGTTTTAGCAAAAAACGGAAATGAGCATGTGCTTGAATACAAGAATTCTTTAATCTTTGATTCAACAGGGCCAATTGGTGTTCGTGGCATTGCCAGAGATGTCACCGAGCGCAGGCAGGCGGAGAAAAAAATTCTTCAAGCAAAACAGGAATGGGAAAAAACCTTCAATGCAGTGCCCGATTTAATTGCGATTTTAGATAATAATTACCGAATTATTAGAGTTAATAAGGCCATGGCTGATAGATTGGGCATGCTCCCTGATTGCGCAGTCGGTTTGAATTGCTATAAATATATCCATGGAACAAATGAGCCACCACTATATTGTCCTCATACTAAATTACTGGCAGACGGCAAAGAACATTCTGTTGAGGTCAATGAGAAACGGCTAAACGGTGATTTTTGGGTTACAGATTCCCCTCTCCAGGATTCTGCGGGCCATCTTATTGGTAGTGTTCATGTTGCACGAGATATTACCGAAAGTAAAAAAGATAAAGAATTGCTTCGTAAAAGTGAAGAAAAATATCGAAATCTTATAGAGAAATTAGATGATATCATTTGGGTAGCAGACCTCAATTTATGCACTACATATGTAAGTACCTCAATCGAGAAACAGCTCGGTTTCACGCCGGAGGAACGTTTAGCACAAGAATTCAAGGAGCAGGTGACACCTTCATCATACCGACGCGTATTAGAAATTTTAGCTCATGAGCTGGAAAGAGATCAAGATGAAAATACTGATCCCAACAGGATAGCTCGCATAGAAATTGAGTACTATCATAAGAATGGTTCCACAAAATGGCTTGAAACTATCGCCAGTGGTGTCAGAGATAAAAAAGGTAGTCTTGTTGGAGTTCATGGTTTGTCTAGAAATATCACTGACCGTAAATATGCAGAAATGGAAAAAGAGCAATTAGAAGCTCAACTTCGTCAATCTCAAAAAATGGAATCCATTTATTAATTATCAAGCGAAAAATTTAAGGGAAAACAGAATATCAAAAAATCTCATACATACATTTAAAACCGATCCCAGCTTATTAGGTGAAGTGTTCCAAAAGAAAGGAAAAATCATGCAGACAGATATCTATCGACAATTGCAAAAACAACTGGACCATTACTCCATGGGGTTTCCGGCAACCCAATCCGGAATCGAGCTGAAGATCCTTGCATACCTTTTTTCAGAAGCAGATGCCATGATGTTTACTGCACTGACCCCGATGCTGGAAAATGCGGAAACCGTGGCTTCCCGTCTGGGTCGTCCTGCAGCGGAAGTCGCTGCCCAGTTGGATAACATGGCTGAAAAAGGGTTGCTGTTCCGATTGAAAAAAAAGACCGAGTCGCGGTATGGCGCCATTCCTTTTGTACACGGGCTGTATGAGTTTCAGGTCAAAAATCTCAAATCTGATTTTGCCGATATGGCCAAGCAATATTTTGATGAGGCTTTTGACCGTGCCATGCAGGCCAGTGCGGATTTTTTTCTCAGAACCATCCCCGTGCAGCAATCGATCGATGTGACCCACAATGTGGCCAGTTATGACGATGCAGTTGAAATTCTGCGGAGCAAACCCTTTATCGTGATCACGGATTGCATTTGCCGTAAAACAGCCGATTTGATCGACCATGACTGCGGCAAACCCATGGAAGCCTGTTTTATGTTTGGTTCCATGGGGCAATATTATCTGGACCGGAATATGGGAAGAAAGATTTCACTGGATGAGGCCATTGACATCCTGACAAAATGCCGGGAAGCCGGCCTTGTAACTCAGCCGGCAACCTCACAGAATCCGGCCGGAATGTGCAACTGCTGCGGCGATTGCTGCGGTGTACTGCGGGCGCTGAACAAACATCCCAGACCATCGGAAATGGTCTTTTCCAATTATTATGCCGTGGTTGAAACAGACGACTGCACCGGCTGTGAAACATGTATAGAACGCTGTCAGATGAATGCACTCCGAATGAATGATGATGGCCTTGCGTTTGTCGATGGGGACCGGTGCATTGGATGCGGGCTCTGTGTTACAACGTGCCCCACGGAAGCACTGAAGCTTATTTCCAAATCCGAGGCGGAGATTCGCACACCACCGGCAAGCATGGCAGAGCAGATGATGCGGATGGCTCAGAAAAGGGGCATTATCTGATAGGGTCAATGCCTTTTTCACAGGTATAAAAGGACGGTTGAGAAGTAAAATGCATTGCATTCCATTTTAATGACCAAACTGATCAGCCAAAGCATCCAGTGTCATGTTTGCCGCGATTTCATCATCTGGAATCAGTATATATTGCCAGGGTTTCCCATCATAGCTGCGGGCATGGTCTGAGGCATGACCGCACCATTTTATGGCGGCCTCTTTTTTGGCAAGAACAATGGAATCGTCGATCTTACCGGTTTCCTTGGGCTCAAGCATAAGAATTTTGTCTTGGCTTTCGGCTACAAAATCCGGTTGATACTCATGGTGATCAGCGTTATGGAGGTAAAATATCTGAAATTGCCCCTTTGCAGGCCTGAACCATTTGATTGCATCCCTTTCAAGAATGGCGGCCAGTTTTCGCTCCGCCTCTGAGTGAAACTTTTGAACCGAATAGAGACAGCGTTTGAAATTGCCGAACAGATATCTGGACATATTGCTCTTGTCAGGGGGTGAAACATGATAATCAACCAGAGATTCGGCAACAGAATAGGAAAAAGCGCTTTCTTTCATTTCTGTAAAGCCTTTGCTGACTTTCATCTCATATCCTATCGTTTCCTCCCAGTAGTGCGACTGCATCTGTGAATGGATAAATCGAGCGATATCCCGCTGATAGCAGCGTAACACCTTGCGTGTTTCTTCTTCGGAAAGGTAGGTCTGAAAATGCCGTATGGTCTGATCAGCAAGATCGTAAAGCAGTTCAGCATGATCATCATAAGAGATATCATTAAAATCAATTAAATCGCTGACCACATAGTCTTCCAGCCGCTCTTTTTCAATGCCACCGTTTCCCAAAGCCAATATTTCGAATTGATTGGTACGAAGGTGTTGAATCCACAGATCTTCGGATACCGCAGGATACCTCATGGCACTTAGGTCCAGTGTAAAAGGCTTGAATCCTGTTTTGACCTCTCCTTTTGGTACCACCAGAATACGAGGAATGTCGATGGTCTGTTGCATCACCAGTTCACTGGTTTTGGCTACGACAACAGCAATATCCGTTTTTTCCGAAAAACCTTCCAGTGCCATCTGCCCAACTGCCGGCTGTTGTTCCTCTACTGCCCGGACAATAGCTGCCTGAATTTCCGGCTTCTGTAAATGGGTCACGCTGGGCAGGGTTTGGGGCTGGCTTGCCAGTTTGCGGATAACGTCCCAGGCGATCTGAGCTACTTTCTGTTCTTCCGGTTTGGTAAAAGCCGGTGTTTCCTCTTGTCCGGACAATCGGGTATTGTCCGTCACCTGCCGGGGTTTTATCCCCAACCTTTCCGTAAGATTTGGCCGGGATACCAACGTGGCTGTTTTTTGGTTGAGATCTTCATCCTCCAGTATAACCGATTGTAGACGGATGGCGGAATCCGGCCGGTTGGCTTCATTGATGATTTCCTGAAACCTGTCATGAGCCACGATGTTCAGGCGATCCACGGCTATTGTGCCTGTGCGCTTGCCATAGGGAAGCCGTAATCCACGGCCAATGGACTGCTCGATAAGGATTCGTGCGTTGGCTGCCCGCAGTGGAACGATGGTATAAAGATTGGTGACATCCCATCCCTCCTTGAGCATATTCACATGGATGACAATTTCAGTGGGTTCATCCGAGTGCTCCACTTTGAGCAGCCGTTCGATCATCTCTTCTTCGTCCTTACCGGTCCGGCTGGAATCCACCTGTATGGCTTTGTTTTTGTAGCGTCCCTCGAAAAAATTTTCGGACTGGATCAACTGCAGCAATTGGGCTGCATGGGTAGTATCACGGGCAATAACCAAGAGGAAAGGCTTGACAATAAAGGTGCCGTTCTCCCGTGCATATGTTTCCAGCTCCACCTTTACGCTTTCGTGCAGACGGATTCCATCTTCCAGCTTCAGGCGTTCGATCTCCCCGGCAGACATGCCGGACGGATTGAAATTCTTGCGTGTCACCACTGCCGGTTCTTTTACAAAACCATCAGCCATGGCCTTGCCCAGGGGGTAATCATAGATGACATTTT
>CAYTGW010000107.1:0-6239 GCA_964437395.1 uncultured Desulfocicer sp. | reverse complement strand
TGCACCGCGACCGGATTCCACAAATGGTGTAGCCGTTAATTCCAAGCCTATAATGGGCTTCAGCTCGTTTATAGCCCGCACCCCGGAACTGGCTCGGTAGCGGTGGGATTCGTCCATCAGCAATACCAGGTCGGGCAACCCGGCCAGATATTCAAAATAGCTCTCTCCGATATATTCGGACAATCGTTTGATAAGGGGTGGCTTGCCGCCGCGTACTTCAGAGTTGATTTTTGAAATATTAAAAATGTTGATGTGGACGCCCGGCATGATTTCCCAGGCAAAGCGGAGTTGCCCCTTTGAATGTTCCCGGATGCCGATACCGCTTTCATAGGTATCGCCGGTGATCACGGTCGGTGGATTCACGGCAAATTCAGCAATCCCTTTGAAAACATACTTGGGTGTATTGGGGGTGAAATCAGCGATCAATTTGTTGTAGATGGTCAGGTTGGGGGCCAATACAAAAAAGTTGCTGAACCCATGTTCTAGATGCAGGTAGCTGATAAAAGCACCCATCAGACGTGTTTTACCCACTCCAGTGGCCAGGGCAAAACACAGGGAGGGAAATTCACGTTCAAAGTCCGTCACCGAGGGGAATTCGCTTTGAATCGCTGCAAGCAGGGCGGCAACATCCGTATCCTTGCCAGGAGGGGCGATTTCCGTAATGCGATGGATGATTTCCAGTGAATGTCGTTGGGGCGGCCGCAGGCTCAGGCGGCCGGCAATGGCGTTAACGTTTCGGTTCATCATCTTTTCCTGCTGTGGGTTCAAGCCGGTTTTTGAATTCCTGTCTGGCCTGTTCAATCACGTTATGAAGTTTCTGCTCCAGGAACTTATTGTCCACCTGGATGCGTTTTTGCCGGGCGACAAATGAAAATCCTGCACCAAACTCCAGCAAAAATTGTTCCAGCTCCCGCAGGATAGCGTCTTCCATGTCCTTTTCCAGATAGCGGTCTTTCAGGCCGAGAAAATCGAGAAAATAGGGGTCACGGAAGACAAGATCCGGTGTCATCTGATCTTCATTGCGCAACGAGTCGATTTCGTAACGGATCAGTTCTTCGGGCTTTCTGGAAATGGCGGTACGTTCGTACAGCATGGAATCGAGCTTCTGACGAAGGGTGCGCACACTCCATCGTTCTACTCGGCACATTTCTGCATAGAAATCCAGTTGTAACCTGTCTTTCAGGTAGATGATTTCCTTAAAATGGGACCAGCTCAATTGTCTCCACAGTGTAGAGACAATTGATTCATCTGAAAAAATTTCTGCAAACCGGATCATATGATGAAGGTTTTTGGCTGAGAAGCCCCGGCCATATTCTGTTTCCAATTGTCGTGACAGTGTAGAGACAATCGTCTCTCCGTATTCCGCCCTTTTTTCATTCAGAACTTCCTGATTGATCCGGCGGCCTATCTGCCAATATAGTATTGTCAATCCAGTATTGACTGCAGCAGCTACAGAAGCACGCGCTTCATCGATCATCCGGCGGATGTCGTTGACCAGAACCTTATCCGAACCTGCTATGACTTGTTTTTGTTTCATGGTTCATCCTTGTCAGGGAAAAGATCCATCTGCCCTCTGGGCGTAGGCGCCTTGGGCAGGTTTTCTACTTGCAGGCTGTAATCATCATGGCCCCACTCACAGCGGGAGAGCACCTGCTTGGGAATCTTTTTTACTGTCAGGTTGCGGTATTGATCAATCCTGGCGCGGAAGGCGGTGCAGAGTACCAGCAGTGAGCGATCCGGCCCCACCTCGTCGGAAAGCTGTTGAAGCTGGTCATGGTTCAGGTTGGCTGTGGTCACATAAATAAAATCTTGATCCGTGGAATAGCCTTGCTGCCAATAAATCGAATCGCTGGGCGCATAGGTGAAACCCTCCAGCTTGCAAAGGGCCTCGGCCAACATTCCTGCATTGTAAGTCTTGTTGATGACCCAGTTTCCCCACTTGTCCTTTTCCAGTAGTGAAGGAGCCAGGCGGTAATAACGGAATCCGCCGCCGCCCTTCCAGTTGACCGCTTTTGTGATGCCCCCTTCATCCTCGCCATCGATCACTTTTTTCAAACGCGGAATGATATGGGTATGGCAGTGCTCGCCCAGCTCGACCATGATCCAGCGCCGTCCCATCTTGTGGGCGACTGCGCCGGTGGTGCCGGAGCCTGCAAAGGAGTCGAGGACGAGGTCGCCAGGGTTGGTGGCGATTTCGAGGACACGTTTTAGTAAGCGTTCTGGTTTTGGAGTATCAAATGCATCATCAGCGCCAAACAACCGATTAATTTCTTTTTTTGCTTCTTGATTATGCCCGGCTTCAGAGTTAGGCCACCACGACCATGCACTTATTCCATTTGTCTCATTCAAATAGTTTTTTACTCGAGGACGGGATTTCCCATCTTTTCCAAACCATATACGTTCTTCAGAGCATAGGCGATTGAACTCGCTTTCGATGTTAGCCCAGCAACGACCCGCTGGGGGCTCATATTTTGTACCAGCGGGAGTGACTAACTTATACATTTGATTTGGGCGCCAACCTTGTGCAGTGAAATCGGTTGATGCCCAGGGGCCACGATTGTCGTTATCAGGGTTTTTATAGTTTTTCGTCTGTTCATTGGATAGTGAAAGTTTATTAAAGTGGATGTCTGCAGATGACCGTCCATAAACAAACACATGGTCATGCGCTGCGCCTAATTGAAGGCGTGCCTCTGGCGAAGTTCGCTTTTGCCACAACACATTTGCAATAAAATTTTTTCTGCCAAATACCTCATCAAGTAAGACTTTTAAATAATGTGCTTCGTTGTCATCAATTGAGATCCACAGTGATCCGTTTATTGATAACAACTGCCGGATAATTTCTAACCGATCTCGCATCAGTGATAACCAAAGAGAATGTTCTATTCCATCATCGTAATGCTCGAATGCACTACCAGTATTGTACGGCGGATCAATAAACACACACTTTACCTTGCCTGTAAACTCCTGCTCCAATGCTTTCAACGCCAGCAAGTTATCCCCGAAGATCAGCCGATTGTCGAAAACATCCTTTTTCGACACCTTGTGTCTGGCATGATACGATTTCTCAGGATCTTCCAGCAGAATGCGCGGCTCCAGCCTGGGGCGATTCTCTTTTCCGATCCAGGTAAGCTCCAGTTTCTGTTTTTTGCCATTCATTGTCTACGCCGCTTTTTTCTTAAACTTTCGGTTTTGTTTTCCGAATATAGATCGGATGATCTTCTCATAACAAATGCTTCCTATTGCGTTGTGCAAAGTGCCAGTGTTTTCGATGGAACAGCATCCCAGGTGCGGCCATTAAGAAGTCTGCCGTTTTGTTTTTTGGGCCTTTTTCTGCCATCAGCCCCCCAGCCTCCCCATTGCTTAAAGAAAAAAGCGACATGCTGATGATCACATTGATCTTTTATGTTTAAAACCCATTCACGTTTCATCGGGCGCGATTTTGGTCCGGATTCACCACCTACGATGACCCAGTGAATGCCGGATAGATCGAAATTACCAAGGTCTTCCAACAAGGGTTCTGCGGAGATAAAGCGGATGCATGCAGTGATTGTTTTTAAATAGTCAAGTCTGGGCAGGCCATCTGCCCGATTTTCCGCTGTTACACCCAGCCAGGCATTGAAGGGTGGAGTCTGACCTTGAAAAAACTTAGCCATTCTTTCGGCACGTTTGGTCAGGATTTGAAAAGTGTGTTGCGGTGATTGCCGGATAACTGCAAATACCTTTTGAAGGTAGTTGTCAGGGATATGCTCATGGAATAGATCGCTCATGGAGTTTACAAAATAAGTGGTTGGTTGTCTGCGTTTGAGAGGCTCTTCAAGTCTTCTTGGCAGGAGTGTCAGTTTAAATCCGTTTGAGTAACCCTTCATGCCCATTGCCTTCAGGCGTCTTGCCATCACTTCGGCATAACAATGGGTGCAGCCTGATGAAATTTTGCTGCAACCGATCGTGGGGTTCCAAGTCTGCTCGGTCCATTCGATGGATGTTTTTGTGCTCATGATTGTAACCTAATTAAGTGTTCGCCCTGGTTGTGATGGGCATCAAAATGTATGTATTTTTTTCTGCGCCTTTTTGTTGTGTCATCGAGGTTAGCCGCGATACCTTGATCGACCAATTCTCCAAAGGCTGCTTGAAAATCGTTTTCAAACCATCCCGTTTCTTCGATCATATCGGCCAGTTGTTCAATACCGAATCGACGAGGATGTGTCGACAGTTTTTTCAGCCAATAATCCCTAATTTCTTCTGAACCCATCTTTTCAACATTTTCCTGATCGTTGTCAAAATGAAAATTAAATTCACATTGGCCTGTATGAAATTCCCTTTTTTCTTTTTTGGCCTGTTCCCGTGTCCGTCTTTGGACAAACTTCAGTTTCTCCGACTCTTCCATAAAAACGGTGATTCCTTTTGCATGTCTCGTCAGGTAAACCAAATGATAGAGGGTTCGATCTTTAAGAGGATAAAGAATCGGAACATGTGCCGTGCGAGGAATTCCTCCTCTTGATGGAGCGATTTGTTTAAGTTGAAGCCGGTATGAGTCGACCAGATATGTTTCTTTTTCTTGCGGGGTCAAATTCCCTGTATTGGGGACATTCCCAAAAATAGCTCGCATGTCCTCTTGAAAAGATTCCTGTGTATGGGTTCGTAGTAAAAAATCATACATAAAATTGATTAAAAATTCGGAATTCGGTCTTCTCAAGATTGGATCAAGTATAGGAATTTCTATGACATTTTTCCAACCCGTTGGATCTATAAAGAAGAATGTAAAATCATTCTGTCCGCACCAGTTGAGGATATGTTCCCTGAGATTGTAAAATTCACCATTTTTTGCCTCGGTAATAACATCTGGTGAAGCAGATGCTTTTAAATAGGATTCGAGTTTTACAAATGCGGTTCTATTCTTTTCAATATACAGTGCACGAAACTTTACCTGTTTTCCCTTACGCTTTAAAGCTTCATGGCAATTTTTCATTATTGAAATGGAAATGGCAATAGAAGTATCCTCAAGGTTTTCATCCTGTTCGTTCCATGGGCCGGAAAAGCAATCAACATAGCGGATAATATGTTAAGTTTGTCCGATAATCATGAACAAACGTTCCAGATAGGTTTGGAGTAAATGGTGCTTGACATAAGCCTGCTCGCGATTTCTATAGCTTTCCGGCACTTTCATTTATGCCTCCATTGTACCTCTACCGTATAATCCACCTCATTCTGTGCTTCGAAAAAGGTTCGGCATTTCTGGTTTTGCTGCGTCTTCAAGGTTTTGATTTGTTTCTGCCCTGTCAGTTATTTCTTCAATGTCAGCTTGGTGGTGGCAATCCAACAGACTTTTTTGATCGGCCTGTCCAAGCCCCTTGCTCTCTCGTTACAGACCGATTTTGAGGTCATCGGACAGTAGTCAGCCTTTTTGTTGGGTTGTTATTAGGTTCCAGTTGTAATTAAAGTCTGCTTGTGTGTCAAGAACTATGTGAATACAATATGTTGAATTGATCGGATTGGGGCGGTAAGCTTTGTCTGTTGTTTGTTTTTTTCAGGTGTGGTTGTGGATGTAAACACAGGTATGGAAGACTGTTTTGGGAAATGGCCGATGATGCATCAAAGACAATCCAATGATTACTCCCGGAGTTTTTGGAATATTTTTTTGATGAGTATGATCAAAAGAAACAGCAGCACGATAATGCCCACTCCCAACTGGAAATGTTGCTTGATATTATCGAACAAAATTTCCGGTGATTGGATGGTGTCATGCAGAAAATAGCCGATCCAGAAGCTGAACTGGGCGACGATTGTCGCTCCGGACAAGGAAGCGATGATAAAATTTCTGGATTTGATTTTTGAAAGTCCGCAGATAAAAAAAACAGGATTGCGGATGCCGCCGGGAATGAATCGGACGATAAATACAGCCCAGACACCGTATTTGAATACCAGATGCAAGGCCTCTTCCTGTTTTTTTGCGGAAAAGAGTTTCCGGACGATTTTATTTTTCAGAAAATTCTGTCCGAACAGTTTTGCTAACAGGAAGTACCAGTAATCCGTAAAGAACATACCAAATATACAGCAAATAAGGGTTGGGATCCAGACCAGTTGGCCATGACCTGCGGAGAGGAGTCCGCCTGTAAACAAAATCAGTTCTTCCGGGATGGGGAATAAAAACAGGATCAGAAAAAATGCCAGCAACACCAGGATGTATGGATATGCGGCAAAATACGTTCCAAGAAAATTCAGATATTCCAAATTCGATTCCG
>CAYTGW010000106.1:9851-13914 GCA_964437395.1 uncultured Desulfocicer sp. | reverse complement strand
ATGCGCCTGCAAATACCATATGATACAACCAGAACCGATGTTCAGCAGCATTTCCCCGATTAGATCTTACGGATCACCGTTTCACCCGAAACATTTCCCGCTTCTGGTTTGCAATGGAAAAATAATGCGAATCTGGATTTTGAGTTCCTGTCCCTTTTTACCGGGGGATCAACAGGCAAACCAAAAATATGGCCGAAAACCATAAAAAATCTGTTTTCCGAAGCGTTTTACCTCTCTGATAAATTTCACTTTTCCCCGGATGATCGAATCGTTGCCACTGTTCCTCCCAATCATATTTATGGAATTCTGTTTTCTGTCCTTATCCCTCTTGTTTCATCTGCATGTGTAATGGCCGGAACCCCGACATTTCCTCATGAAATCATAAACGCCATTACCCTGCAAAAAGCCACCATACTGGTCAGCGTCCCCATGCACTACCGAACCTTTGGAAACAATATAATCCCAAATCATTCCTTACGGATTGCCTTTTCTTCTGCCGGTGCACTGGATAAAACAGATAGTGAAAATTTTACAAAACAAACCGGGACCGGAATCACAGAAATATACGGTTCTACTGAAACAGGCGGGATCGCCTACCGGTGCCGGGCTGAAGATGATGCAGCCCTTACGCTGTTTGAGACCGTAGATGTGGAAATCATTGGTGAAAAAATCCTTGTCCGTTCCGACTTTATCTCTCCAAACCTGGCCAGAGATGAAGATGGATTTTTTCAAACCGGTGATCGGGGAGGCAAATTTGACTCCAATCGGTTTATCCTTTACGGCCGGTCAGACGGGATTGTAAAAATCGGTGGAAAAAGGGTTGACCTTGAGGAGATTCGAGAAAAAATTCTCTCCCTCCCGGATGTAACCGATGCCATGATATTATCCAATCCCTGCAAGAAAGGAAGAGAAAACGAAATTGCCGCGGTGATTGAAGGAAATATCCATCCAAAACAGGTTCGGGAATATTTATCCAGACAACTGGAACCTTATGCACAACCCAGGAGTATAAAAGTAGTAGACCGGATTCCCAGAAATAACATGGGAAAATACAATATGGAAATGATCCGGAAATTATTTGGCTAACCCATGAATAAGGGGGAACAACTTGAAATCCAAAAATATCCTGATTCTTTTCTTCATCCTGTTTTTTTTCACAGGCTGCGCATATGTGGACATTAAAGCGCCGTTTGATACAGACCTGAATCAAACCGATCTTGGAACCAAAAAAGGGGTTTCGGAAGCCTATTGCATTCTATGGCTTTTTGCCTGGGGTGATGCAGGTTATGCAAAGGCTGCTGAAAACGGCAATATACGGGTCATGAAGCATGCGGATCAGGAGATTCATCAGATTTTTTTCGGATGCTACACCCACTGGAAGGTCATTGTGTATGGAGATTAATTTGAAAGCCGTCAGATGATGGTACACTCTTCCTGTAACCTTTGTGAAAATGACCGGATCCGATATGAAATATCAAGTTAAAATGCTTATGTTTTTCTTGTCTGTATCGCTGCTGCCTGGTTGTCAGCAGTATTTTCTAAGAGGAATTATTTTTACACATATTACAATCCCCCTTACCAGGAACTTAAACCATACACCGGCCTTTCAACCTCCAATTCCAGGGCAAGGGAAAATGATCCGAATCACAGAACCAATCACCGGATATGGCCTGTACACGGAGATGTATTCCAATGCAATCGGTGATATTGCAAAACAGAACGGAATCGAAAAAGTCTATTTTGCTGATCAGGAAATATACAGTGTGCTGGGGATCTGGTCATCCTCCACGATTCATGTCTATGGTGAATAAGGGTTTTATTTCCCTTTTGACTTGATTCATGATCCGGGCATGGGTTTTACCAGTTCCCGTATCCGGCCGCTTTCAACCAAATCCCAGAAATCATCGGAAAGACGCCGACTCTCATTGATCACAGACAACCAATAGGAGATGCGTGCCTTATCTCGTCCCTTGAAAAGAAAAAAATCATTCCGGTCCGGAATTTTTTGATAGGGAAGCTTGTTTATAAATTCTGTAGAGGGTGCAACCAGAATCACTTTTTCCATGTTCCTGGGAAGGGGTTTCCGGAATGACAGCTTTTTATCAAGCCACCCCGGAATAATGCGATCCGTATAGTGTGGATACAGAACCAGACCGCTGTTTTGATCTGAAAAATCGATATCAAAATGATAATCCAGAATACCTCCGTCGCGATACATGCCAGGAGGGTTCCCGGTGATATCCGTTACACCGGACATCACCAATGGAATCGAACCGGATGCCAGCAAAGCGCTTCTGACATTCTGTTGTGTCAATACTGTTTTTTCAATCGGAAACCCTTTCATGTTGAAAAAAGGAGGTTTCCCCCCTGGATGATAAAATAGAGACCGCTTGAAAAAAAACTTCAAAAGGTCGCGTCGAATCATATTGAGTAAAGCCGCACACGCCAGCCCTGGCCCAAGAATGGCTTTATGATCGCTTGCCAGCATATATCGACAGTTCACGGCCATAATATTCAGACGAAGAAAAGGATGACCCAATATTTCCTGGATGGCTTTATCATCCAGAAAATCATCCAGGATCTGACTGATGATCCCGGACACCTCTTTGGGACCTGGTCTGGTTTGATATGTCTGATGGATATAGGCATACTGGAATCGGTCCAGCGCTTCCATTGGGTCTTTTTGAGATGCTGCGGCAAACCGCCATGAACCAATGGATGAACCCAGTAAATAAAGCGGCTTTTTTCTGTTTTTCAGCCAGGAAGAAAAAATCATCCGGTCCAGGTGGTTCAAAACCAGCCATTTGGGGCCTCCGGCAGCGCCCGCAATGACACTCACATCTTCCTCAGAAAGTCCTTGATCGCGAATATGCAAAAGGGCTTTTTCTCCGGCAAAAATTGAAAGCCAGCGATTCATGCGTACCCTTTCCAGGTTATTCCAGGTTTCTTCCGGAACAGATTCATTTTATTCTCCCCCCATCTGGTTTACCTTTATAAAAAAGAAAAATTCCCTATTTCATTCAATATCGCTCTGTACCATAATGGAAATGAAAATGGGAAGTCAAATAAAAAATATAGCGAGCGCTCGATTTTTTACTTGATCAAAACCTTTCATTCCTGTAAGGTTATTGTAAACAGGAAACACTGAACGTAAAAAATCAGAATGAGTGATCGTAAAACAATATGAAAATTCTTGTGTGCATGAAACAGGTAGTCTGTTCAGAGAGTTCCCTGGAATTCAATCCGGACGGAAAATGGATTCAGGAAACCGATTCAACGGAATTCCGAATGAACCGTTTTGATGAGTATGCATTGGAAGAAGCTCTTCTCATCAAGGAGGCCAATCCCGATGTCACCATTGATGTGCTATCTGTCGGACCGGATCGGGTAAAAGATGCAGTAAAAAAAGGATTGTCCAAAGGTGCTGACAATGGTGTACATATTTTGAATGAGGAAACGGGTTATTGTCCTCCGCGAAAAATCGCTCAACAGATTGCCGACTATGCCGGGAAGCAGTCATACGACCTAATTCTAACCGGAGTAATGGCCGAAGACGATATGCTGTGTCAGGTCGGCCCTATGACAGCGGCCCTTCTTTCCATTCCCTGTGCTGTCTCTGTGATAAAAGAAGAGATCGATATGATAAACCGGATGATCACTGTTCAAAGCGAAATGGAAAGTGGAAAGGTGGAAGAAGTAGTTTTGTCATTGCCTGCACTGCTTACGATTCAAACCGGAATCAATCAGCCAAGGTATCCATCGCTTTCCAATATATTACGAGCGAATTCTCAGGAACTGATTGTGGTTACGGAATCTTTTCAGGAAGATCCACCCGATAAAGAGGTACTGCTATCTGTGGACTACCCCGCCAAATCTTCGAAAATATGTATACTGGAAGGTTCTGCAGAGGAAAAGGCTGAACAACTTTTAACTATCTTTCATAACAAGTCGCTTCTAAAATAGAATTTTTTATGTATAAAAAACGGCTCCTCATCGCGGAAACAATTGAAAATCAAATATCTCCATCTTATAAAGAGCTGCTTGGATTCGGATCAGCTTTTAA
>CAYTGW010000106.1:0-9841 GCA_964437395.1 uncultured Desulfocicer sp. | reverse complement strand
TTTAATCCTGATGGTGAAAGCCGTATTCTGCTTATCATTCCAGGCCAAAATGTTAAAGAACTGGCAAAACAGATCGCCATGGAAAATAACATTCATACCCTTGCAATTGAACATGAGAATTTGAGATATCCCAATCCCTATCTTCTTGAAAAAATACTCCCTGAAGTAATCCGGGAAAACATGCCTTCCTATATCTGCATGATGCATAATGTCAGGAGTAGCCAGCTTGCCGCTTCACTCTCAATACAAATTGATGCACCCTGTATTACAGGTGTTGAATCTTATGAAATCCAGAAAGAAAAATCGATTTTTACCCGGATGATGTTTAATGGAAAATTAACCGGAAGAACCGCCTGCAAAACAGGCCAGGTTATATTGACCATTATTACAGGAGCTTTCAGCGGTTCATTCACGCCGGATCATACAATTCAAAATGGAAAAGCCATGATCATGAAAGTTAATGAGACGGTCTCCGGGTATAAACCCGTAAGAATCATTGAAACCATAAGCAAGGATAACAAGCTCGAAGAAGCAGATGTCATTGTATCCGCTGGCATGGGCATAGAAAAAGAAGAAAGAATGGACCTGATTCGAAAAATCGCATCTATCTTTTCTAACGCTGCGATTGGCGGCTCTCGAATTGTTTGTGACCATGGATGGTTACCATATGCATGTCAAATTGGAGAAACTGGAAAACAGGTTTCTCCCAAATTATATATTGCCTGTGGAATTTCCGGGACAATGCAACATACTGCCGGCATGAAAAAGTCAGGTTGTATCGTTGCAATCAACAAAGACCCGAATGCACCGATCTTTTCAATAGCAGACTATGGCGTGGTTGAAGACCTTCAATCATTTCTTCCTATACTTGCTGCCAGGTATGATGACTGGAAAAAGAACCCTTAATATTCACTCCTGCATCCAAAAAATAAACATAGAAAAATCGCTTGACATTTAAAATAAATTCAAATAACTTTTATCCATCATTTGATGGTAACATTTTATTGATATCATTTTCAAAACAATTAAGAAGGTTATACTGAAACTTTTTAACTAACAATCAACATCCAACCATAAGGAAAACAAAAAATGCCACTTACAATAAACAGTGAAATAGTTGGTATGCAGTTTGACCCTGTTAAAGTTTCATGGACTTCAAAAGATACAATTCTTTATGCACTGGGAGTCGGGGCGTCTCCTGATGATGAGCTTGATTATGTCTACGAGCCCAAAGGCCCGAAAGTGATCCCAACCTTTGGAGTTTGCCCGGGATTGAATCTGATGTTGGGGGTTATCGGAAAGGTTGAAATAAACCTTATGAACCTTCTGCATGGAGAACAAATGACAATCCTGCATCGCCCGGTTCCACCAAATGCAAATGCTCGAGGTATTGCCAGGATCGTTGAGGTGTGGGATAAAGGTAAGGCCGCTGTCATTGGACTTGAGGGTACGGTAGAAGACGATGACGGTCCGATTTTTACCAATAAATCCACTCTGTTTATTCGCGGGGCCGGCGGGTTTGGTGGTGATCGGGGCCCTTCCACGAAAGATTTCAATGTTCCACCACAACGGACGCCCGACTATACGGTTAAAGATATTACGCTTCCACAGCAGGCTGCACTTTACCGGCTGTCCGGAGATCCGAATCCCATTCATATTGATCCTGAATTTGCTGCACTTGCCGGTTTTGAAAAACCGTTCCTGCATGGCCTGTGTTCATATGGATTTGGTTGTCGGGCAATTCTGAAGACCCTCTGCAAGAATGACCCAAAACAATTTAAAAGCATTCAAGGCCGGTTTACGGATCAGGTATACATGGGTGACACGCTGTTAACAAAAATCTGGAAGACTGAAGATGGGGAAGCTCTTTTCCAGATGGAAACACAAAAAGGGAATGTGATACTGGGTCAAGGAAAAACAACTTTTCAGCCCTAATTTAGAAATACGTGCCTATTGTTGAATTTATTGCTTTTAAAAATAGCAGTTGCTAAAAAATCCAGTTTTTTAACAATAGGCACACTCTTCTTCTTCCTTATGTAAACTATTTCCGATCAAAAAAACAAATCTCAGATCCGGTCATTCGAACAGATTTACAGTAATTGTCGATTTTTCATTTCCGTTTCCAACCTGGACAATAATAAGTGATACCGGGTGTCTTTTGGCCTATAACCCAACGCACTTTGAATATCGATAAATGCCTGAGTCAGATTTCCTTTTCGACCCCAGGCATCTCCTCTGTCATAATAAACACCGGCTAGCCTTGGTATCAATTTTCTTTTAGACTGCATATCTTCACTGGCCCGGACAATATTGCCCTTCATTCTCCAGGTTTTTTCCCGGTTCGTATAACCATCCACATACAATAAATATATTTCCAATGCCTTGTTATAATCCTCTATTGCTTGATGAATTTTCCCATTCTTTTTCCAATAGGTTGCCTGATGAAAATAAGCATCAGCCAGATATGGATTGATTTCAATAGCTTTTGTAAAATCCATGATCGCATTATCGAGTTCCCCGATCATTTTCCAGGCTTCTCCTCGTCTGAAGTAGGCTTCCGGCAGCTCAGGTTTTATCGTTAACGCTTTTTGATAATCGCCAATTGCGTGCTGGTATAATCCCATTTGACTATAAACATTACCCCGATGAAGAAATGCATTGTAACATAATGGTTTGAGATCGATCACCGTGGAAAAATTTTTTATGGCCTGTCTTAATTCTCCTTTTTGTTCCAGTACTTTTCCCCGGCTGAAATAGACATCTGAATTTTCAGGATCCAAAGAGATTGCTGTTGAAAAATCGGATAATGCACAATTCATATCCCCTGTTTTTTCATAAACACAACCTCTCTGATAATAGGTTTTTGACTTTTCAGGCTGCATCTCAATTGCATTGGAAAAACCCTCAAGCGCTTTATCAAATTTTCCAAGCATGGTGTTATAATTTCCGTACCAGATCCACTCTTCTGCCCGAGGTTGTCGTCTTTCCGTATCTGACTGTTCAACAATACCACGAGACAGTGTGCAGCCATTTATAAAAATCAGAATTACAAGAAGAAAAAGAATTGAGATCAATTCTGTTTGGCAGGAGTGAAAAGCAGGTGAAAAAAAACTTTTTGTCTGAACTGTTTTAAAACAATTGGGGAAATGGCAACCGGATTGAGATTCCTTCATACAAGCTCCTTTTTTTCAATCGAAATACAGAAACCAACCAAAGGTGAAATCCATATAAAATTAGCGGCTTATATGATAGAGACTTAACAAGATGTGTGCCAAAAATAATTTTGTATATTTTTTAAATTAAATCAAATAGTTAAATTAATTGCTTGGCGTAAATGAAGGAGTTGAGTGACAATTATCGTAAAAGAAATGTGACAAAAAATGTCACGTCTCTCTACCAACTCAGTATCTTACAGGGAAGGGTAATAGCAACGCATTCGCGTTGAAACAGATTCAACAAAAAATAAAAATGAAAAAAATACTATACAAGCAATACCTTATCAACAGCTTCTCTTAGGGCATTTACCTCATCCGGGTGATCAATTTTTTCTCCAAGAACATTTCGTATATAGAAAATGTCCACTACCTGGTCTACTTTTGTTGCTATGATTGCTACATAGACATTATAACCTTTCTTGAAAAAAACATCGGTTATCCGATAGAGCAGGCCAGGAAAATCATTTGTAAATACCTCAATTATTGTAAAAAAGCTGGAGCTTTCATTATCGATATTAATACGGTTCGGCCTTCCTGCATAGCGGGATTGAAGGAGCACAGGCATTACTTTTTTCTTTTTCACCTCAGAATCAAGGTCAAGATCACCGGCCAAGGTCGACTCAAGATTTTTTTTCGCCTTTTCCCATTTTTCATTTTCAAAAACCTGATCAGCAGGCGGCTTAACCCGAAAAATGCTGAGAGCAATTCCGTTCCGCCAAGTATAGGCCTGTGCATCCAGAATATCCAGGCTGTTCATGGTAAATACACCAGCAACTTTCGAAAATAGCCCGGACCGATCTTTGGCACACACCGTCACTTTTCTTGTATCAGATTTCTGGTCATGCAAGATCTCCCACACAAACTCCTGAGCACCCAGCTTATGGTATAAATTCCAGTGTGAATAAATATCAATAGCACTTACATAAAGCATATAACGAGGTGATAGTATGTTAAAGTGATCTTGGATCACTCTTCTTTCATGCTTATTTTTTGCCGATCCGACTGTATCTGACATCTTTTTCCTTACAGTCTCAACTGCTTGAGAAGTAGCGAATTCTCCTTTTTCAAGAATATTTAATACTTTAAAAAACAGATCTCGAAGCAGTGTAGCAGTCCATTCATTCCAAGCTTTAGGGCCGGTAGACGTTGAATCGCCAACTGTTAGCAGATAAAGCATCTTCAATCTTTTTGGATCTCCTATCCTCCTGGCACAGGCAATTATAGCTTCTTCATCATTAATGTCTCTTCGAGTAGCGGTTTTCATCAGAAAAAGATGTTCCCTGACCAAAAAAGATATCGTATCAATCTGTTTTACACTGTAACCGTATCTTTTCATGATCCTGATGACAATCTCTGAACCTATTTCAGAGTGATTCCCATGGTCTTCACCTTTCCCGATATCATGCAACAGAGCAGCCCAGAGAAGCAGTATCCGTTTCATGCCGATCTCTTTATACAATCTCTGACAAAGATCAAATTCATCTTTATCACTAGACAAAGGAAAACTTTTAATCGTCCTGACCGTAAAAAGCGAATGTCTGTCAACCGGATATAAATGATATGTATCATACTGAATTCGATTAACGATCTTTTGAATCTCCGGGATAAAGTTCGGAAGAAATCCAGTGTTCAGCATTTCATTCAGTACATTAAATTGAACGGCAGGCTTAATGAGAATTTGCTCAAAAATTTTTACATTTTCAGGAGAACTTCGAAATTGTTTATTGACCAAATGGGAAAAATCCTTGATTACCCTTTTGGCTTCAGCACTCAAAGGGATTTTCAGTCGACCGCTTTCCTCAAAAATTTTCAACAGAAGCGTTGGCTTTGCCATGAGTGACCGAATTGAAGAAAATGTTAGCATGTTTCCAGAGACTGTTAACCCATCGACCTTGCTTTTTTTAACCGTATGTTTCCGTATTGGCTTAATACTGTATGAATATCCAAACTCCAATAGAATCATCAGATTGTATTGTTTTATCAACTCCATCTGACCGTGAAGGTGTCCGAGAAATCTTTCAACAGCCATCTGATTGCCTATGGTTTTAAAGCCCAATATTTTTGACAATTTTTCTTGGTAGGTAAAGGAAAGCTGATCTAATTTCCGTCCAAAAAGCCGATGCAAATGATTTCGAACCAACCAGATGAAAGATAGCGCCTGATTTAAAGCTTCATATTCATCATGGGAGAGATGCCCATAATACTCAAGATCTCTTGGTGTCTTCAATTTCGACTTGATTTTTGTTATCCAAAGAATGGTATGGTAATCTCTGAGTCCCCCTTGGCCTTCCTTGATATTCGGTTCCAGAAGATAGGTTGAGTCTCCGAATCGATGATGCCGTTCCATATTTTTTGCTACCAGATCAGCGACCAGTTTTTTGGATCGCCCCTGAATCAACAAGGTATTCATTTTTTCTTTTAACTCAGAATACAAAGTTGACATACCACACAGAAATCGAGCATCAAGAAGTGATGTAAACACATCCAGATTTTCATAGGCTAAATGTAAGCACTCCTTCATAGAGCGGGTTGAATGCCCGACATCATACCCAAGATCCCAAAGAGGATAGATAATCTCCTGAATCAATTTTTCAGCTTCAGAAGGCACGTCATGCTTGAAAAGAAACAACAGGTCAATATCTGAACACAGACACTGTTCTTCCCGCCCATATCCACCAAGAGCAATAATGGCATAGGGATTTTTAAAAATATTTACTACTGGGCCAACTCGGCTGGATTCAAAACTCTCGTAAAAATAACGATCCAGAATCTCAGCATGTTTTTTAATAAAAGACTGGTTCTCGCCTTTTAAAAAAAGACCGACAAGCGCCTCTTTTTCTTTTCGAAAATTTGTTAATAATTGAGTATCCATTTCTGCATTACGAATAACTGATGACTACAGAACAAGTCAATGAATCCATTTTTGATCTCATTCCATTAAAAGATATTAAAAATAATGCAACATACAAGCCAAAACAAAATTTGAATTTTGCATTACTATTTCAATATATTAAATACTTGCTTCTCAAACTTTTTATTACATTTATGTAATTAATTCTAACTTTTAACAAAAACGTTATATCATTTTTTAAAAGTGAGGAGTCAACTTGAAATCGGATTTTTTTCAAAACCATCTTTTCCGGAATTATGTTTGTTAACACTATTCCAATAAATCCCTGCGTAAACAATCAATCGTTTCTGGATTTATTCCTGTCATTTTTATGAGATAATTTTCAGAAGAACCATATTTTTTTTGAATATGATTAAGCATTGAGATAATTGCATCCTCGGGAGCAGTGAGATATGGATAGATCTTCTCTCTTTCAATACCGAAAGTTTTAAAATAGACAAACAGCTTTTCTACAAAATTCGCAAGGAAAAAATTGGATAGCCCATGATCCTGAATAATGGTCTCCTCGGACACACCAAGTAAAAGGAGTAATATTGCTGCACAAGCACCTGTCCTGTCTTTTCCAGCAGTACAGTGAAAGACCAGAGGACGATTTTCAGATAAGGACAGACAATTCATAACCTTTCCCCAGGTTTGAGCGTATTGATCAATGTTCGTAATATAGCCTTCTCTCATAAAGGACTCTGTTAGCCATTCAGTATCTCCTTTCTGCAATCTTTCCAATGCAGAAAGCGTATCAAAATTATGACTCGAAACCGGAAGATGAAGGTAAGCAACAGAACCATCACCTGGGAGATTATCAGGAGCCCGCTCCATCTCGGCTTTGCTTCGAAAATCACAAACGGTTTTTAGACCCAGTTGGGTCAACAGTCGTTGATCCCGGCTGGTTAGCTTTGAAAGGGCGTCGGATCGAAATATTTGTCCCCATTTGACATACTTTCCCGTTTGGGTTTTATATCCCCCAAGATCTCTGAAATTATGAGTACCTTCCAGACACACCAATCTTTCCGCTGTAATAATCTCCTTGTTGTTATCCGATATGATTGAAAAATATTTTCGAAAATCCGGCATGTGATCCTGAACAGTAAACTCATTGCCATTTGTAATTCTGGCAATTGGATTCAGGTAATCGATACGATCCGGCGAATCTCCTGAATATATCGCAATCACCTGGTTCGAATCTTCTGAGTTCCAGATAATTTTTAAACAGGAATTATCTTTTCTTTCTACGCTTACATTGCAAATATTCATAAGAACTCAAACTTAATTTTCAATCAATTTTGAATTAGAACAGCGACTCTGGTATTTTCAAAAAAAGAAGCTATCTCAAAAAAGTAATTCTCTCAATCTTTTTTAAGATAGCTTCTTTTATAAGAGGGAGTCTCAACTGGTTTTGAGACCCAAGGTGTCACTGTAAAAATCAGTGATCCATATTTTTTGAGACCTCTCTGGATGAAAATGCCAGCAGTCTGACCAGAAACCGAGTGATATGAATGTTCCCAATTTTTGTCAGAATCATCAATAATTTTAAATGCAGACTTACGATCCAATGGACTTTACGACCATAAGCAGCTTTCCAGACAATCTCGGCAACCTGATCAGATGAAACCCACACACCAAGCTTGCTGACACTGGAAGCTTTCTGCTCTGCATTCATGATCATCGGGGTACTGACAAATGGAGCCATGATGTCACAGACCCAGATTCCCTGATCTTCAAATTCGATATTCAACGCTTCGGTCAAACCCCGAACCGCGAACTTGGTACTGGAATAAACAGCCAACTCAGGAGTGCCATAGGTTGCAGACCCGGAAGACATGTTGATGATCCGGCTGTCATCTGTATTTCTCAGAATATTGAAACACGCATCAATACAATTCAAAATACCGATCAGGTTGACATCCACAATTTTTTTTTGAATCTTCAGCGGTATCTTTTCATGATGCCCCATCTGGAGAATACCGGCACAATTGAAAAGAACATCCATTTTCCCATCTGTTTTTTCTGAAAAAAAATGGATCGCATCTTTGACACTTTCAGGATCAGAGACATCCATCTTTCTCATACATGCGTTTTTCTCATCAAATTCTGAAAAAGAAGAAGACAAATCCTTTTCATTGATATCAAACAATCCAACATACCATCCCTTGCTGAAAAACAGTTCCGCAGTAGCTTTTCCAATTCCTGAAGCTGCACCGGTTATTGCAATACTTTTTCTCAAAACAGATTTCTCCTGAAGCAGATCGAATTCAGAGCCAATTTCAAAAGTCTGTTGTTGTCGTTCCGGCGAAAACTGGACACGCAGTGAAGAGTAGCGCTATCCAGCATTTTTCGGCTCTTTTCTAGGCACCGACTTTCGCCGGTGTGACGCTTTTTAATAGTCTTGAAATTAGCTCTTCAGATTATACTTTTTCAAGAATATGAATACACATGGCCGCTTCCTCAACTCCAATGTTACCGCCTCCATTTTCCGCAAGCCCCAGTCTTGCCCCTTCGACTTGACGTTTTCCAGCCTCACCCCTCAACTGAAGTCCGATCTCATAAATCTGGGCCAGGCCGGAAGCACCAATCGGATGACCGCGACACTCCAGCCCCCCACTGGTATTGACAGGCTGTTTGCCGCCAAGTTTTGTTGCACCGGTTTCAGCATAAGGCCCGCCTTCACCGATCGGACAAAAACCCATTGCTTCGGTCTGATGGAGTTCCCCGTATGCGGTTGCATCATGGAGTTCTGCCAGACTGATATCAGATGGTCCCACTCCGGCAATTTCATATGCCTCTTTCGCCAGACGTTCTCCGATATCTTCTCCGTCCAGTGCTCGATCCGTACCGGTTCCAAGAACAGATGCTCGTATCCGAATCGGGCGGACATTGATCAGCTTTTTTAAATATCTTTCAGAACAAATGATCGCGGCAGCAGCCCCATCACCAACCGGCGCACACATTGCTCTTGTAAGAGGATAAGCAATCGGCTTGTCCGCTAAAACCTCTTCCAATGTCATATCCATCTGGTATTGGGACATGGGATTTAATGACCCATGCCAATGATTTTTTGAACAAATAACAGCCAATTGCCTCTGCGTAGATCCATAAGTGCTCATATGCCACCTGGCTCCCATCGCATACGCATCCATAAAAATACTTCGACCCTCTCCCGGCTGAGTCTGATCTTTCGGAATTTCTACCTGAAATGTTTTGTTCAACTCCTCCATTCTCTTTAATTGATTCTCAAAATTTCCAACATCCATGCATGTGGCATAGGCTGAAAGAGACAAAGCTTTGTTGGGATTGGTGATTTTTTCAGACCCAAGTGCAATGGCCACATCATACATCCCGGCCCGTATACCGGTATATGCAAGATGAAGGGCTGTAGATGCGCCTGCACAGGCATTTTCCACATTGGTCACCGGAATCCGTTCAATCCCCATAGATCGGAGTGCGACCTCCCCTCTTATGGAATGCTGATTGTCAAACATGCCCCAGAATGTATTGGAAAAAAAAGCTGCTTGTAAATCTTCCTTTTCCAGTCCTGCATCCTTCAATGCCAGCCGTGTGACCTCATGAGACATATCGCGGACACCACGGTCCGGATACTTATTAAACCGAATCATTCCAAGTCCGATGATATAAACATTTTCCATTCTTTTCCTTCCTTCAATTCTATGATTATAAATGATGCGCACCTGTAATCATCAGGCTGTCATTTGCCCCATCT
>CAYTGW010000105.1:13664-13952 GCA_964437395.1 uncultured Desulfocicer sp. | reverse complement strand
CGGCAAAACTCCCCCACCCATCCGGACAAATTTTACATCGAAACAACAAGTCTCTTCCCAGTATTTTTCCCCAGGAATCATTATACGAACAGCGATAAGACTCTCCATTGGGCCCCACTACGAAAGCCTCCCCCGGCCAACCAAATCCCCGATACCTCAAGTCCTTTACCTGAGTTGGGTTTCCAACTCCCAATTGTTTAATAAGACGATTCGTTGCATTCTGGCTGGGCAATCCCATACATAAAAAGGATAATTTGCAGTAAATTTTATGTGAATACTCTGGATAAC
>CAYTGW010000105.1:3551-13654 GCA_964437395.1 uncultured Desulfocicer sp. | reverse complement strand
ACAATCGATGTATTGACTGATGCCCGCTATATCACACGGCTTCCCTGCAATGGCAATTTGACCGTTCTGTTCCAGTATCTGTCTCAGATTCTCTAAAAGACTCGCTGGGGCGTACCGGGATCCGGCATTTGCAATAATCTCTTCGAAGGTCTTTGAAAAAACGCTTGCTGTTCTAGTTGGGTCATTTTCAGCCCTTCCGATATGCAAGACACCATCAATTTTTTTTTGCTCAACCAAGCCACACAAAATAGCGGTCAAACACCCACCTGAAGATCCTTTGAACCTGATGTCAGGGTCATTGGCAAAACATGTTTTCAGTTCAAAGACAGGCCCGTAGAGTTTTTCTTTTTTTGTCGGCAAAGGGCGCTTCAGTTGCAATGTGATGCCAGGGCAATATTTATCAAGCAGAGCAATCTCTCCGTTAAAATCCCCTTGTTTTTTGGGATAAAGAAAACCATTTTCATGCTCAACCATTTTCAGCTTATCCCTGCCCACATCTGAAACACACAAGCCACAACCCAGACAATAGTTATTTTTTATAACGGATGATATATTCATAGAAAAACTAATACCGGTGAATTTGGGAACGAATCAGGGAAGTCAATTCATCAATAAATTTTTTTTTATAAGAGATTAAACTTTTCAGCCGCTTTGGCATTGACGACTGAACATCCGTTAAATTTTTCAAAAGAACATCCATTCCACAAACCACAGCCTCAATATCATCGGTGAGCAGTTCAGCGCCATAAGGGTAGTCCAATTCTTCTTTAAAAAGGCCCTTGAATTTCCGGCTGTAGGCTAAAGGATATATGGGCACTCCTGAAGAATATGCTGCGATACAACAGTGCATTCTTGAGCCTATGACCAAATCAAGCCCTGAAATAAATGATTTTGCTTCCACCGGAGAATAGAAAAAAGGGGCAAGTTTGCAAAACGGATATTTTTTCACAAGCAGTTTGCCCACCCTGTAATCATCTTCAATGTGGTAGGTTGGCCCATGAAGCACATGCGGAACGATTACGACACTGAAATCTTCCTGGTGCAGTTTTTCTATGATTTGTGATATCAGCTCTTGATAATCTGCCTTGAGCCCAAATTGGTTTGCTCCAGTATATCCGCCATTCCAAAGCAGCCCGGAAGGGTTGAGCCCAACAACAGGCCGAACGTTTGCTTTTTTACTCGGGGTATAATCCATAAAAAAAGCCATATCAATGGTTTTACTGACACGTTCCTTTTTTGTAAATTCGATGGCTTTTTCATAACTGATCGGGTCTCTGGTGAAAACATGTGTGGCGTAAGAAAGGCTATCGGCTGCTATTTTTTTTGCTCCGTGACTACTAAACGGCCCTATTGTCTGGGGAAGAAAAATCAAAGATTTGCGTCTCGCACGTATCCTGGAATGGTATCTTTCAAACAGAACCGGTCGTCTTATACCATAAATATCACTAAAACTGTCACCACCTGCAATCTCAAAAAACACATCACAAGAATTAAAGGAATCGTTACAGTATTTGATAGAAGCCGGCTGTCTTTTCAATATGGCCCTAAGCTTCATCTGGGGTGTGATAACAGGGGGAACGCAATTTATTTTATTTTTATCCAAACTGCTATATTGAAGCAAGGAATGGGCATGAATATCTTTAAACAATATGTAATTGAAGTCTAACTTTATTATTTTTGAAATCTCTTCCAGTAACAAAATGGCGCTATACGTTAATGCATTGCAGCCCAGATTTCCGCTATCCAGATCAGCGGTCAATAGCCCGATGTTGATATGGCCCATGCTACTTAATTCAACTCCGTTTTATCAATTACATCAAACCGTTACTGTTTGAATATATCTTGTTCATTAATGATTTGCCATTTGCCCATAAGTCGTTTTTGTTGATAGTTTGACTACAAGTTCGAGCAATACGATTGATATCACCATATAGATAATAGTATGCCCTCTGCCAAAGTGCGGCAGGGTAAGCATCGTTACTGCAAGATAGAAATAAAACAGACGTGTTCCTTTTATAATCCCTATAAACAAATTTAAATTTTTTGATTTAGAGTTCTCAAAAGAGGTCTTTCCGGTTCGCTTAAAAACCCACACAAACAGCCAGACAAACCAAAAAAGCCCAATGATGCCATATTCACAAATCAGTTTCATGTACCCGATGTCACTTGTATTGTATAATTTAACTTTTGCCGACAGTGGGGATTCAATTGCCAATGTGCCGGCTCCAAAAACAGGATATTGTTTAAAATAGTGCCAATACATATCAACCTGTTGTAATCGATCGTTTATTGATGGATCTTTTGATTCAAAAGCGTCAAAAACAGAGTCTGTAAGTTTAAGAATTCTGCTGTTCTCCGGATCAATTAATCCTTTATTTGAAACAGCATACGATAATAATTGACTGCAAGTAAAAATAAGCGCGAGGACGAATGCAGCAATTTTGTAGTTCGATTTTTTAGAGGTAATTAAGGCATAAATAGTTATTATCACAATAGCTAGTAGTCTTGCTCTTGTTTGTTGTAGATAAAACAATAAAAATAGAAGCACTAAAAAACCAAGTTTCCAGTAAAAATGTTGAGGGTTTTTGATGGCGATGAGTTCTCCCAACACATAAAAATACATCAATACTCCCAAAGCGGCCGTTGGAAAAACTATTCTGTAACTGCCATGACGAAATAATTTTTCACCTGAATAAAGCGTTTCAATATCTACACCCCGAAAAATTGGAATACTGGGGTTAACATATTGTATTAAAGATAAAACGCCTATCACTCCAACCAGGGAAAATAATCCTCTAATAAAAAAAACGGTTTCTTTTTCATCAGAAATCAGTGCCAATAAAATAAAAAACAGAAACAGGGTTAAAAGCTGTCTGAGCTTGAGTAAGCCAGTGAGAAAAGGCTGTCCAAAGTTATATTGGGCCATAGCTATGCCGAATATTACTAGAAGGCAGCCAAACAGAACTATCAATGTCGCATGCGTATGCTCTTGAAAAATAAAAAAAAACTTTCGAAAGGAAAGCATATATACAAAGGGTATTGCAATAAAAAATGAATGACTGATTCTGAAATCGCCCGGTATGGGAACAGCTAATGCCTCAGGTAAAAGTCCAAAACTTTCATACATTACAAAAATCAATATTAAAGCAAGATATTTTCTAATTGTTGACAATATCGCTCCATTTTATGTGAACTGCCTAATTAATTTTGCCGTCGAGAATCAAAGAGAGAGTTTTTCGATACAGATAACACTTTAATATGATTAAATCTTGACTCAAGACTATGGGAAAAAGTTTCTCCCATACCATAGTTAGCAAAATAGTCACCTTGGACTTTATCAAATTGCTTGAACCTGAAAAACGAGTAAGATTTATTTTCTATATCATAGAAAGAATTTTGTAATCCTTGATCATTGGGTTTCCACCAGCAATTACCCATGAACCGGATATTTTTTTCATCTAAAGTTCCGTGGGCCACCCTTAGAAAATATCCATTTTCTTTTTTTGCAATAATGAGATTATTTACAAAATTAATGTCGCTCGCATCTAGTCTGATATCGACAACTGCCGGCTTGATTGATGTACCGGAAGAGCATAAAATATTGTTATAAATATCATATTTCCTGTTACTGCTTATAGTGAGTGCAGACTGATTTGAATCAATTACATTATAAGAAAGGATTACACTCCCGTGGCTTCCTTCCGATATTCTGGGATGGATCAGAACACCGGGTTCATCATGCGAATAATTTCTTGTAAAATATACATCTTGCGCTGAATGAGCAATGGTCGTTGACCGGGTATTATGGAATGTCTCATTTCCCTCAACCCAGATATCCGTTCCGGAAGTGATATCCAGCCCTTCTTCTCCATTGTTATTGCATACATTGGTTACAACTTTGTTGCCTGCACCAATATCGTAATCAATCCCTTCACTATTTTTATGAAGTGTAATGCCATCACCGTTCATTCCACCAATACAGATATTGTTTTCTATAATACAGTTGCTTGCCGGTATCGTTGTCAAAGGGTCTGAGCCAATAAGTGCTATTCCTGCTAAAAAATATTTATTCATTCTGCAATTTTTAACCACATTACCATACCCCCCTTTGATTTCAATAGGCCAGGTATTGTTTTCAAAAATCAAGTGATCAATTGTGATATTTGAACAATTGTAAAAATGTGTACCATAACATCTTTCGATCCTAATATTTCTTAACTTTATATTTTTTATATTTTTACCAATAATCGCATAGTTTCCTTTTTGTTGTTTTTCATTTGGATTATACAACGGAAAGTTTGGATGGTTTAATTGTTTTTCACTGATTATGCATTCAGGGCTTTCTTCATTTTCACTCGTTATAATAATTTCTTTGCCAATTAAACCTGAACTGCCTATTTCAAGCGTCCTGGTAAAAAATTGAGGGTCTTCTTCATTGCGGCACAGTAAAACAGTATCGCCCGGTTGAACACCATCTTTTCCCCATTTTATGGAATTCAACCCGTGAAAGGCATTCTCTTTTGACTTACCGTTTATATCTTTACCATACTTGTAACCATGTGGTCTGACATACCATATCCTTGCTGTAGTTTCTTCCGTTTCATAAAGTGGATACTGATGGATATAACCATATTCTTCCGGGGTTAAATATCCTCTTTTCAAAGCAGTGGTTAGCCTTTTCTCATCAATGGCCAATGGATATTTTTCGCTTATTTTTTGAATCAGCCGTAAAGAATCTCGGTTTCTGTTTTTATAGGAATTCCATACTTCTTTCGAAAAAACCTTATATTCAGTAATATCTGGAATTTTTCCAGATATTGTTAAATTGTCTGCATACAATATGAGACGACTGCCTTTTTGTCCCTTTAACTGTAATCCAATTCCATTTATCCATTTGCCGACATCATCCACAGTAGATTCAAAGCAATTCTGTTTTAATAATTCACCAGCATTCTTTTCCCCCTGTAGTACAATGTCCAAATCCTGTTTAACCCATTTTGATGAAATCTCAATAGGCTTTACTTGAGTAACATGTCCTGAATAGGAACTTGGGAACAATTCCAGCATTGCACTTAATGTTACAGAAGCATCCATTGTTTTAGACAAGTAAATATCGCCACTAAACATCAATTCCCCGAAAGATGGTATTTTTAGAGGAAAATAACAATATACAGATGTAGCGGTTCCAAAAGTAATATCAATTTTGAACGAATTATGACCAGCGGATGATCGTTCCTGACTTATCCCTTTATTATTTACAATATATGTACCGTTGCCTATCCATTTAATTGATGGTTCGCCATTTTCAAAACTTTGCCGATAAAAAAAGGAATGAAGAGATATTTTTTGAGTAGATTTTAGAATAACACCAGCATTTGCAAGAGATATACAGGTTATGAAAAAACTAATGCAACAAAATAAAACCAAATTTAAATTATTGTTTTTCAATCGAGACCGTTGCACAACCCCAAAAAGTATTATAATTATATAAAATTAGTTGTAATTATGTTTTTTTTCAATTGATTATATGCTATGGGTTTCGCCGGGGTATGAACTGGAACTTATTACAGGTTCATCAGTGTTATGGTGATAAAAATTTTATAATATAAAAAAAGAAAATCTTTCCATTTTCCTTAAAAAAGATTTTCAAATACAGATAGAGATTTTAAAGAAAATATGCTTTTGTTTTTATGAAAACGACTTCCAATAAAGTTTAATTGGTATCCCTGTTTGTCAAACACATGTGAAGAAATGACTGGGTCTGTCTCACATATCTTTTCAAATTTAACCATGATTTTGGCAGTCTGTTCCGCATGGGAACCGCCACCGGCTTCCAGATGATAATCCGGATTCCGGATGCCAAGCTCGTCAAAAAACACTTCACTCATATTCTGATCATAATGCTGACCTGTGTGGACAATCTTATACCGGATCGGATTCTGTTTCTCAAATGCTTTTGCAATAGGGGCGATTTTCATGAAATTGGGTCTGGCTCCGGCGATCAGGAATACTTTCATTTTCTGTTACGCTCTCTTTCTCTCACCGGCATAGCTCCGCCCTCTCGATTACAATAGAGTTGAATGGGCTATGCAAAATTTTGATCGAAGTTTATAAGGTTATTATCGCATTTTAGCAGTTACCATGTTTCAAGCCTGAAAACAATGCTGGTCAAACTAATTTATTAAAATTTATACCAAAAAATAGTAAAGATCTGGATAAGGCCAATGTTTCATAGCATGTCAGCTTTTTTTCCGGAGCCATGGACCTGATTTTGTTATTTTTGCATGAGCAGAAATGGGTGAAAATCACCTCCTTCAATCTTTCTTTGATTTTTTCGTTTAGATAGAGATATAATCAGACCAGATGGTACTCCAAATAATTATTTAGAATTTGTCAGAAAAATGCTACTATTACCCATTTTATGGAACAGATTGTCTGAGAGCAATTCCGGAAATAATATGTATCTTTTGAAATCATGAGTCGAGGCGAATATGCTTCAATGTGTTTTGCTGAATGCAGATTATTCTTTTCTCAATACTGTTGACTGGAAGAGAGCGGTACGGTTAATGATCAAGAAAAAGGTAGAAGTGATCAAATTTTCAGACCGTTGTATCCAAGGCATTGAAGGGGTTACCATTTTGCTGCCGGCTGTGATGCGGCTGTCCAAATTGATTCAAACGATCTATCGCTCACACGTTCCTTTCAGCAAAAAAAATGTATTGATCCGGGATGGATATTGCTGCGCCTATTGCGGGTTGAAGAAAAAACCATTGACCATCGATCATATCATCCCTAGATCAAGAGGGGGAAAAACGAGTTATGAGAATTGCGTGGCAAGCTGCCGGAATTGTAATGTTATCAAAGGAAGCCGGACTCCCGGGGAGGCTGGGTTGTCTCTGAAGGTGAAACCGTATCAGCCGACCATATTTGAATTTATCCGGATAAAGTTAAAGCTTCTCGGTTTGGATGAAATGCGAAATATTGTCATGGAGTGGATATGAAGCAAAAAATTATAACCAAGCGGGGTGAAAAAACAGTTAATCTCAGTCCGAGGAGAGCTATCCGAAGGCATTGCCATATGTGTTCGGATTATTCATGGGAGGAGGTTGAATCGTGTCAGGACGTTGAATGTGAATTACATGTCTTCCGTTCCGGAACCGGTTCTGAAAAAGATCTGAACCCTGAAGATCGGATGGCCGCAATAAAGAGGTATTGCAAAGATCGGTGCTGCGGAGGAGATGAAAAACAATATGGTTGCTGTGATATGGAAACCTGCCCGTTATTTGCCTATCGCCAGAAAAATATTCAGAATCAAAAAACTGACGGCGCTGAATGAAAAAAAGAGGATTTCCCGAGGGATGATTTTTTCCGATTTACATTCGTGGATAGATCAGAATTTTTACGCTTGGATATGAAGAATCTTCATCCTCAGGGTCAGAGCGGATACAGACAGGGCAGATAGTGAGAGGGACACATATGACACAAAAAAAATCGCAGTCTGAAAAAAACAGGTTTGACCAGGTCATGGTTGAAACCCGTATTGAAAGAGAGCGCAGGGAAAAGAGTTACCGGGAGCAGGCACTCAAGATTTATCCATGGATCTGTGGACATTGCGGGCGGGAGTTTTCAGGCAAGCGGCTCCGTGAGCTTACGGTTCATCACAAGGACCACAACCATGATAACAATCCACCTGATGGAAGCAACTGGGAGCTGTTGTGCCTGTATTGTCACGACAATGAACATTCCCGGGATAGTGTAGCAGATGCTTATGGTGCAACGATTTCAAACGATGAAAAGGCATCATCCTCTTTCAGCAGGCCCTTTGCGGATCTGGCTGCCTTGCTGAAGGAAAAGAAATAGCGGGTTCATTGCGTGGTTCTGTTTTTTATTGAAGCATGGAAATTATTAAAATTATACGTAAAAAGATCAATTTTTTTCAAAAGTATCTTGGCCTTTATCTGCAATCCAGGCTGTATTCCATATGGAATCACGAGCCGTTGCGAAAGAAGGTGGCAACACCTGTATCCCAATATGCGCCTTCTGCCCCCCATATGTCCCATCCGGTTTCCCAGGCGCTATCATCTTCTTTTGCTTACCAGTTTAATGAGGCTGCCTGTTCGGTGGCTTCGGTGGCAACCGTGCTGAATGCAGCAAATTTTATCCTGGATCAGAAGACAGAGGCCAGCCGGATCACTCAGCAGGAGATTCTGAAGAGGGTTGATGTTGTCAACTGGTCTGAACGGATCAGCCCTGAAGGGTTCCGAGACAGGAGAGGGCTTCCCATTGATTCATTGGGGATGGTGGTGAAAAAAACATTTGAGGTATATGAGATTCCCTGTGCATCAATAGCGACCATTCCGCTGACCGGATCATCCCGTTCAGATGAATTAAAAAAAGAGTTGTTTCAAAAACTTGCCCATTTTCAATATCACCGGAACTGTTTCCTGATCGCCCATTTTAACCAGGGGGTTTTCCTGAAAGGGCTTCATCTTCCTCATATCTCTCCTATCATGAGTGTGGATGTGGAAAACAGAATGGTCTGCATCCTGGATGTTGATCCCCAGGTATCTGAACCTTACTGGGTTTCCTTTGATAATTTCTGGAAAGCGGTTTCATGGAAATATGACGGTATTCTCCGCAAACATGGATATGAGAGCGGTGGCTACGTGTTGATTCAATTGGACAAGCCGTCATCGCATCCGTAGGGGCAATCCCTTGTGGTTGCCCGTATTGCTTTTTAAGGTGAATCGTAATTTTATTGAAGTCAATTTTATGATCGGCATGTAATTCCGCTTCATGAATAATTTTAAGACTGCGTCGTTCAAACTCATGGACAAGGGCTCGTAAGGAAAAAACAGAATGGCAAGCATGAAATGAATGATTACGTTTTATCCAGGCTTGTTCCGGCAAAAACAGCAGGAGATGCAAACTGTTTTTTCCAAACGATCCCTAATCCACTCAGACAGTGAACGACTCCGCTATAAAATCATTCATTCCGCTCAACTCGAACCTGTCTTTGTTTCGTTTGAACATGCAATTCATGGGAATATGGATCTACCGGATATAAGCAACGGAACAATAATGATTTCGTATCCGGTGGTTTCCCAATATTGCAGATCGTTTTCGCATCCGTAGGGGCAACCCTTGTGGTTGCCCGTTTTGCTTGTGGTTACCCGTATTGCTTACAAGATTTGATATATACCCAATTTCATCAAAACCGTTCGGTAGTCATGAAGTTCAATGGTTTTCGAACCCTAAGCAATAGCCATGATCAATGGTGTTGCAGCGAAGCTCTTTGAAAATTGGAATGGCCATATTTTAGTTGGTAACCTTTTCTATATCTGGGCATTGATCATCGGTGCAATTGTGGGGACCAGCAAAGTATTGACCATGGGTTCCTCCCTCATCGATTCGTAATTGAAGGCTCATTTGAGTATAGCGAAAATCTTTTAGGTCAAACCCGTCAATATATTTAACTTCCATGAGAAGAAATATGTCAATTTCAGATTTTTTACACGCCTCTACTTCTTTAATCTTTATTCCAGGTTCAGCTACCAAGGAAAAGCTTTGTTTTGGCCCAATAGAGTCTGTCACATTCACAGGGGTAAATTTCGCGTCCGGCCATGGGTCAATAATTTTCTTGGCTTTGTCTGTTTGTACAAGGGCATATCTAATAGAAAGGTTTCTCGCAGGCATATTGCCCGCATTATTGATCTTAATAAGAACTCCCCAATCAGTTACTTTGGCGGGAGGTTCGGGCCAAGGTTTTATAGTTGGGATTAAAAAATAGACGAAGGCTCGATCTCTCAAGCGGGACGTTTGATCTGTTTTTTCAATTGCAGTCCATTGAAAAATGCCGATTATAGCCAGAATAACAGTTATTAAAACCATCATCTTGTCTTTACAATTGTCTTTACAAATTAAAAACCCGGCGAATATTAATAATAATGTCCAAGCAACGTAAACGATATATAGGTCATCAGGAGTCATTTAATAAATCCCTTTTAGAGAACGTTGAAAGTTAAATTAGTTAATAAATCGATATCATAATATTATAATTTTGAACAACATCCAAATTATAAGGGTATAAACGTCCGTAACGC
>CAYTGW010000105.1:1680-3541 GCA_964437395.1 uncultured Desulfocicer sp. | reverse complement strand
ACAACTCAAAACAGCACCAACGAATCAACAGCGATTTCCTGAAATGTTTTGTGATATTCATTTAATGCCGGAAAGAATGAACAGCCCTCCGTTCAGCAAAGAGAGCCGGGCAACACCCGGCTCTCTCTACGCAATTATAAATGATAATATCTGTGCTACGATTGAGTATAGATATCCCTATACTCCTCCCGGATCAGTTTTTTATTGAATTTTCCGACACTGGTTTTGGGAACACTGCTGACAAAGACAACGGCTTCGGGCAGTTGCCACTTGGCAAATTTTTTCGACAGATGTTCGGTAATCTCCTCCTTGGTGAGCTTGTTCCTGTATTCCTCACGCGGTACCACGAGGGCAATGGGACGTTCTTCCCATTTGGGGTGGGCCACACCGGTGACGACCGCTTCCAGCACACCTGGATGAGCCATGATTTCATTCTCCATATCCACGGAGGAGATCCACTCTCCGCCGCTTTTGATCAGATCCTTGACCCGGTCGGTAATCTTCAGGTATCCCTCGGCGTCTATGGTTCCGGCATCACCGCTGCGCCAGTAGCCGTCATTGGTAAACTGCTCCTCCGAACCCGGGGCATTGTAATAGCTTCCGGTGATCCATGGGCCACGAATGAGAATCTCACCCGGTGTCTTGCCATCTGCGGGAACCTCCTTATCCTCATGATCCACCACTTTAACATCCAGCCCTACTACCGGATACCCTTGTTTGCGTTTGAGGTCCCACTGTTCTGCATCGCTCAGTTCAGCTTTGAGCCAGGGTTTGAGCTTGTTGATGGTCACCAGCGGAGTGGTTTCGGTGGCACCGTAAGCATGAACAATTTCCGCGCCGGTCAACTCATGGAAGCCCTTCATCAGGGTCAGGGATGGTTCGGACGCACCCGAGAGGAAACGGGCTCCTCTCAGATCCGGTTTCTTATCCAGTTTCCGGATGTATTCGAGCATGGGCATGAACAGGGCCGGTGCTCCGGCGGAAACGGTCACGCCTTCACTGACCAGAGGTTCAGCCAGGGAACCTAAGTCGCCAACGTTATACATCCCGGGCAGTACAAATTTGGCCCCGGTAAGTATGGACGCATACGGCATGCCCCAGCCTAGAGCGTGAAACATGGGAACAAGCTGGTAAAAACAGTCACTGTTGCTTACCTCGGCATTATTTCCGATGGCCATAGCATGCAGGTAGACATCCCTGTGCGAATAATAGACTCCTTTAGGCCGTCCCGTAGTGCCGGTCGTGTAACAGGCAGCACAGGCGGATTTTTCATCCATGAACGGCCATTCGATTTCTTCGGTTGCTTCTTTCAGTAATTTTTCATAGCTGTAAACAGGTGACAGGGAAGTGTTAATTTTGGAAAGATCTTTGTCCGTGAGAATGATCCACCCTTTGACACTGCTACAGTTTTTGGCCACACCCTCGGCAAGGGGAAGCAGGGTTTCATCCACCAGGATGTATTTGGTTCCGGCATGGTTGATCACATATCCTAAGTCCACCGGCGACAGGCGGATGTTGAGCAGCAGCATGGTCGCTCCCATTCCGGGAATACCGTAATAGGCTTCAAGATGCCGATGGTCGTTCCAGTCAAGTACTCCGATTCGGTCGCCGATCCCGGCTCCGATCGTGGTGAGGGCATTGGCCAGCCGTTTTACACGGGCATAGGTCTCCTGGTAAGTGAACCGCAGGCGGCTGCCATCCAGCCGGATGGATACGATCTCCTGCCGTCCGAAGCTCCTGGCTGCCTGGCGCAGGATGTTGAGTACGTTGAGCTGGTAGTCGTCCTGAGATGTTGACGGGAAGCCCAAGATTGGTTTTTCTCTCATTGTCATCTCCTTTCTTTGTTGAGGAGCTAATTTCA
>CAYTGW010000105.1:0-1670 GCA_964437395.1 uncultured Desulfocicer sp. | reverse complement strand
GGCACCGACTTTCGCCGGGATGACGCTTTTTAATCGTTTTGAAATTAGCTCAAAGGATTGGAAAAATAAATGGAATCATAATCAAATTTATTTCCAGAATTTTTTCCGGCTCTTCAATCTTTCTTCATATGTTTCAGAATCATGCCTTGTAAATCCGGATCTGTCCAGTTTTTCTTTTATGGCTCCGGTTTCCGCCACATCTCCGGTTCGCAGGAAAAGCTTTGCTTTTTCCAGCAGAGGGTCATCTGAAAAGGAGACCGGCTGATCTGTGGCTACATAATCCGGTGTGATGCCGGTTTGGTGATAGGAGACCCTGTCCGGTGGATAAACATAGTGGGCGGTAATCCAGACACCGGAACCGTCCACCAGCTCAAATACAAATTGGGATACTCCTTTGCCATAGGTCTGCATCCCCATGATTGTGGCCTCATCATAATATTTCAGGGCAGCAGCCGTGATCTCACTTGCCGATGCCGTGGAGCCGTCAACCAGAACAACCAAAGAAGCCTTTGAAAAATCACCGATGTTATCCGCATCATAGTCTCCCAGATATCTGGCTGAATTCTGATAGTAGGTCCCGTCCATGATCATGATCGGATGGGTGCCGGAAGGAGCGTCCTGATCAATGAGATAGTCCGCAAGCTGCATGGCACCTGCAACGGAACCGCCCGTGTTGTCCCGCAGATCCAGAATGATTTTTTCAATTGGCTCCGGTGATGTTTCCTGCAGATTCTGAAAATCCTGTTTTACCCCGGAACCGGTATTCAGGGTAAAACTTCGTACACTCATATAGGCTGTTCCCGGTTCCAGGAGAAGGGCGATATTTTCTTCCGCGCTGGTCGAGACCAGTACCTCCTGGCTGTTTCTCTGTACGGAAAGCTCAACAGTTGAACCCTCCTGGTTCGGAAACAGGTTGATGACATCGGATAGCAGAAGGCCGGATATGTTCGATCCGTTAACGGAGATCACTTTATCGCCGGCCTTAAGTCCGTCAATCCATGCACGCGTATACGGATATACCTCTTCGATAAAAAATGGCGTTTGTTCCGATATTACATCGCCATCAGAACGATACCGGAATCCGATATGCGCGGAATCTCCTTCCCGGAATGATTTGTATTCGGAAAAGTCTTCCGCTGAATAATAGAAGGTGAAAGGATCGGACTGGTTCATGAAGCCTACATAATCCTCTACATCAGAAATGGAATCCAGTGAACCGGGAAGGTACTCGGGAAACAAATAGTAGGAGTTGTATAGAATGCAGGCCTCGGCCAGCATGATGGAAATCGGTTCACGGGCCGTGTTCCGGCAATGGGGAACCTCGCCGGCAGAATCGTAGATGGCTGCAATCTCTTCCTGCTCGATAATCAGGCTGGCTGGGATCGATAAGACCAGATCCGAATCAGCCTCGGAATACAAACGGTCGATCCCGGCGGGTGTGATGGTTTCTTCAAAATTGATATGCCCGCTGCCGATATCGCATGAGAAGCAGCCCAGAACTGCAATCAGTTGAATCCATGTGATGAATAAGAAAACAAATCGGGAAAAGGATTTCATCTTAGATTTGTTCCACAACGAATAGCCCATTCACCCATAGCCATCAGAGCATTTCTGTCTGGATATTTTATACGTCTCAGGTCTGTGGCATTCACTTGAGTATGGCCATTGAA
>CAYTGW010000104.1:6127-14119 GCA_964437395.1 uncultured Desulfocicer sp. | reverse complement strand
TTTTGTTAAACTGAAGATACTATATATTAATTACTGTTTGATTGCAACTTGGTATCATTTCTCAACTTTTCGCATAATATTAAATGTGACAAATTATTCAACACTTTTTTTCATATAATAACAAATTGTTATTCAGTCTTTCAGAATTAAGGTCTACGCATTTAAAAAAATTATTGATAGGGGCAGTAATGCCATTGACTCCGTTGCTAAAAAAACCGATTACGATAGCTAAATGAAAACCTTGACTCTCTATTCATCTATCATCTGATTACCATTCCGCTTTTCAAACAACATTCTATAACAGAAGTGTCCAAATTCACAGTTACTATTTACCCATGATATAAGCGGAACCTTAATAGAAATAACTCTTCTGGAAAGTCAGATTGATCAATTGAATTTTAAGAAAGACCGGAATACATTTGCGCTTGGTTGAATTCCCGATTCCATGTCTCCAGTCGTTCGACATCACCACCAAAGAATGCAATACTGGATTCAAGCGCGAATTCCTTATAATGCTTGTACCCGAGAACAGGGGCCATCATTAAATTCGCTTCCACCAGGTATGGTAAAATACCGTGTGCCTTCAGCGCTTCAGCAAGTGTGTTTGTTTCCATCAGCAATTCTTTAAACGATTTTCCGTTCAAGGTGTATGGCAACTCTTTCCATAAATAGCGGGGCAGAACGATATTATATCGATAGTCCAGTGCCTGTTCGATATAGGCCTCTTTGGTGGGACACTCGATAGAGAAACCGAATCGTTCCATATTGTCAAACCATTTTGTATAGGGATAAAGACCTGCGGGATATACTGCAACCGAGCAGTTTTCATATCCTTTTAAGCTGTCCACTAAAAATTCAATATTTTCCTCCAGGATCTGCTGGTTTGAAAACGGAGCCGGATATATCATGCTGGTGGAGATAAAAACATCAGACTGTTTGCAGGCTTCAAATACTTTCTTCAGCCGGTCCAGGGACAGCTTTTTTCCCAAATGGTTTTCACGCTGAAAACGGTTTGCAGATTCAATACCCACAAAAATGGAATACAATCCGGCTGTCGCCAGTTTCTGTACACTTTCCGCACTCAGGCCGGTTGCGGATGAAAAAACGGCAAATATGATATCGAGTTTTTCTACAATCAGTTTTTCTGCAATCTCATTCAGCAGTTTCACGGATGTATTGGATCCGGAAAATCGAAAATACCGGACATGGTACTTTTCCTTTAGATAGGATAATTCGGCAATGCATCGATCCGGAGATTTCTCAATTCTGGTTGTGCCGAATTTGTTCGTTCCCGGACAGAAAGCACATCCCATGGGGCACCCCCGGCTGTCATCAAAGCAAAGGATTTTCATCTTCCGATCCCCTGCCATTGCCGGATATATAAGAGGATCATAAATCGGAAAAGGCTGCTTATCCAGATCCTTAATTCTTTCGATCGGGTTTTTTACAATATCCCTGCCGTTGCTGTACAAGATATTAGGTATCTGGGACAAATCTCCCTTTCCCTCTGCCCATTCAACCAACAACGGCAATGCCTTCTCTCCTTCAGCAAAAACAAGGGCATCCACAAAGGGATATTTTTTCAATATCGCTTGCTGAAAAATATCAACACTCGGACCCCCTCCAAAAATTTTCAACCCAGGGTTTATTTTTTTTAACGCTGCGGCAATCTCCATGGACTGCCGTATGCTTCCCATCCATAATTTGAATCCAACCCAAATCACCTTGTTTTTGACAATATCGTTGTTCAATTCTTCAATCGTGTGATGGATAAATGCACTTTCACTGACCTGGATTTCCGAATCAATTTTCCGCAACTCCCCGATTTCCAGGTCATCCAGTCGCCCCCCGCCAAATATTTTGGGTGCAAGAGCTCTCAGGGCATTCCGGATATCCGCACGATAAATTTTATCAATGGTTTCGGTGGTTGAAAAATCCAAGATCCGGACCATCTGATTTGCTTCCTGTAATACACCTGCCAGGGCTGCCAGGCCGTTGTCCGGAAACAGAGAGGACATTTCATGCGGTACGCCGGCGTAATTAATCAGTAAACCATTTGACATGTTATTTTCCTTTATTGACGGATCATTTTTTTAATTTTACAAAATAACGAAGAATTGCATAAAGAGATTTATTCAGATTGATCCTTGCCCTCTGGTAAGCATTTAACCGGACAGCATCAATGGTCGTCAGGAACGCTGTCATATCCCTGTATAATTTGTTCCACACAAAAAGGGATATACCTTCCCCGAAGAGTGCACTGTTTTTATGCAGCAAAATAACATGGTGTTCAATGCCTTTCAGCACAGGATGGTTATATGAGATACCTACCTTTTTAAACCCAATCTGTTTGTATAGTGTCCACATATGATCGTCTGTGGAGGTGAGGACATAATCACGACCGGAAGTGATTAAAATTCTGTAGATGTGCTCAAACATACCCCACAGGATATCGGTTGCACGATAATCCGATGTAATGCACAGGCGTGCAATTTCAATCATTTTTGTTTTGGACGGCAGCTTTGCAGGATAGCCGTTTTCAAAAGTTCTTTCCGTATCCAGAATCATTTCCTCATGATCCGGGAAGAGAATTGAAACCGTCCCCACCAACCTTGCTTGATGATAAGCAACTAAAATACGGCTTTTCCGGTCCAACTCCGACGCCAGATCCGTATCAGAACTTTTCGGATCGATTTTATTTGCACTGACATATGCCTGCCGTCTTAATTTCAACACTTCCAGATATTCATTATGGGTACGAAGAGACCTGAATTTAATCAGCGGCCGGTAACTTTTGAATGCAAATCCCATTTCCCGGAGTTCCTGCGGCTTCCAGTCATGAAGCTGAAACAGATGGCGAACAATGGACTCTTTTGTTTTATCCGAAATTTGCCGGATCTCCAAACCAAACCGTGTTTTCCCGTGGTCCGGAGTTTCTACCCAAGTAACCTGTCCCTCTATCTTGTCATGTCTTTCAAAAGAAATATGAAGTTCCAACAGGATTGGCATGGAAGGCAATACAAGAAACTCAGGGTCATTACATTCCAGAACACAATCTTTTTGGGAAATATTAGTTATCCGTACGATAATGTCTTCATTATAATAATATGGATGATGAGTGGTTGCGGTAAGTGAAATTTTATCGGGCGAATGAACAAATAACTGCTTTTCCCGAGAAGAACCGATCCGCAGCAGTCCCAGCCTGACTCTATCCTGATCCAGCATAGTGATATGGCATATGGCGCAAATAAATCTGAAACTGTCATCCCAGCAGGACAAAGTAAAATCGATTGAATCCCCTTTGGAAAACCTGGGGGCAAGGGGCTCTTCCGATTCAATACAAAATCCCATGGAAGAGATATCCACTACCTTGAAATGATGGGGCGCAGAAACATCCGAGACACTTAGAAGTGCTCTCATCCCCTCATTTTCCCTGACAGGAATTCTACGTAAACAACGCTGATCCGACAATACATCCTCAGGTTTGTATTTTGGATCTCGCAAATCTTGTTTTTTCTTCATGGTATTTTCGCTTTCGCACGATAATGCATCGTAAATGAATATGGAATAAAATGACAGGGGCTTTTTTGTCAAGCATAAGATAGAAAAACTGATTTTTTCGCCAAGAATCGTATAAAAGCGTATAATGTGTTTTGGATTCGACTTTGCCCGGATTAATTTTCCAGAAGGGTCCCTTGTTTATATGCGATTCCGCCTTCACCTTGAACAGTGTTGGTCAGATATGTTCCTTCGGAAATCACGCTGCCGGACGCAATCATGGAACCGGCAGAAAGGTCGCGGTCATATTGGATGATGCAGATAAAGTTAATATAACGTGAAATCAATATATTTGATTTTTTTAAATCAGCAAGAATGATGCCGGCAATTTTACCTGGTTTGTGAAGATGCATCAATCCCTTAATCTATCAAACAGATATTCCAGACCATTTACCTTGATTTCATATACCATTCGCAACATCTCTCCCAGCTCCCCACCTGGAAACCCCTGTCCGGCAAACCAGACAACATATGGTTCCGGGAGATCGATCAGTAAGCAATCTTTGTATTTGCCAAACGGCATCCTGGCTTTGGCAAGTTTCAGCAGGAACTCGGGAGCGGGCAAAACGTCATGACAAGATATTGGTATAATGCCCATATCATTCCGGCCTTTCAGCGAAAAAAGGGAGAATGTCTTCATATCACGCAAATGAAGAATTCCCCCTTTTCTCTCTATTTCATATCTGCACTTCTAAAACTGATCATCCACCTGGGCAAGGAGTTCCTCTGCTTTTACCTTGGCAATCTCATTTGCAAGATTCTGCTCCGGAAGAAGGTTGTCAGGCGCTGCAAGCACCTCTTCCAGTGTTTTCACAAAAAGATCCCGATCCTGAATCATGAATGCATAATATTTTGCATAAAAAACAAGCCACATTAAATATTTTCGCTCCGAAATCCTGAAGGCTTCATTAAAATGATGCTTTGCCTTTTCCGGGTTACCGCCGAACATCACCGGTCTTGCGGCATTATAGGTCCCGCACACCGCATGAACCCCACCATACTTATAGGTTTCATCCAGAACCAGAATTCTCTCGATGAGTGCCTCTGCCTTGGGCAGATCCAGCAAAGCAGCAGGATTATCCGATGAGGCTGTACCGATCCAGCCGAAAGTGGAGGTCAGCAGCGCAAACAAGGCCGGCACATCCTCTTTCTGAAAAGACTGTAAAGCTTTTGCATATTCTTCATCTGATTTTCCCAGGGCTTCGTTAAAGACATCATTATGTTTCAGGATGCCCAGGGCATAATTCTTGGCCTTTAGATAATATTTGGCGGATCGTTTCTTGTCTGATTCCTGTAAAAACATTGCATATCCGCTGTTCAACTCCGAGGCAGGCAACAAGAGCTCCGGATCATTCGGGGCCATTTCCAGAAACATGTCGGATTGAAGGATCATGGCCGGCATAGCTGCCTTTATCTGCTCCGGATCCGGATAGCGGTTGACCACGCTCTTTCCATGCTTTCCCATGAGCTTTGCGGTATTGACCATCATATTTTCTTTGAAGGACGTACAACCGGTTATCAGAAATACAAGGGCTGTTCCCAGAAACACATTCAGCTTTGCAACACGAATACCATTCATTCCCTTCCTCCTTTTTTGATCCTGATGTTATCCCATCAAAAATGCCCAAATAGAAAATTCGAAAGTTGATTTGATTCTATTTAAGCCTTATAGTAAATGCAAACGAAAAAAATCTTTTGTGGATCCAACCAACTCCAATCCGGAAAGGAAAGATACCCATGACCGATCTAGACAATCCATTTGACCTGACCAAATTATCCAGAATCATGGCTGAAGTGAATGAGAAGAGTCAGAAACTGGTTGAAAAGTTTGTCGAGAAAAAAAACCGGTCTAAAGAGATCGATCAGACCGAGGCGCAGGTTGTTGGAAAAAGTTTCCAGGAACTGACCGCAAAGCTGATGTCCAATCCCACACAACTGTTTAATTCACAGATGACCTACTGGCAGGAATACTGGGGGTTGATCCAAAAAAGCGCCTCACAACTGTTGGGGCAACCCATGGAAATGGAAAAGCAGGACAGCAAAACGGACAAACGGTTCCGGGATGAGGCATGGGACTCAAATCCCATGTTCAGTTTCATCAAGCAGAGCTATCTGCTGACCGCCCGATCCATCCGGAACACCATCCAGAATATCCATGATCTGGACGACAAGACCAGACAGCGGGTTGAATTTTATACCAACCAGTATCTGGATGCCATATCCCCCTCAAACTTCCTCATGACCAACCCGGAGCTTTTGAAATTAACCATTGAAAGCCGGGGGGAAAACCTTCTCAAGGGGTTGAACAACTTATTGGATGACCTTGACCGAGGCCCATGTCAGCTTCAAATTAAAATGACGGATCTGGATGCTTTTGAGGTCGGCAAGAACCTGGCCTTGTCACCGGGAAAAATTGTTTTCCAGAATGATCTGATGCAGTTGATACAGTATGCACCGACCACCGAAACCGTGTTTAAAAACCCGCTGATGATCATTCCACCATGGATCAACAAATTTTACATTCTGGACCTTACGGAAAAAAATTCCATGGTCAAATGGATGGTGGATCAGGGATATACGGTTTTCATGATCTCCTGGGCAAACCCGGATGAAACCCTCTTGCGCAAAGATTTTCAGGACTATATGCTGGAAGGCCCGATCACGGCCCTCGATGCCATTGAACGAGTGACCGGTCAACGAAAGGTGAATGCAATCGGGTACTGCATGGGAGGAACCCTTCTGGCATGTACCGCGGCCTACCTGCAAGCAAAAGGGGAAGGCGACCGGATCGCAAGCAATACCTATATGGCCTCTCTGCTGGATTTTTCCAATCCTGGCGATATGGGCGTATTCATAGATGAGGAACAGATCCTTGCATTAGAAAAGCAGATGGTTGAGCATGGCTATCTGGATGGCTGTGCCATGTCCAACAGTTTCAACATGCTGCGGGCAAATGACCTGGTGTGGTCTTATGTGGTCAATAACTATCTGAAAGGTACCAGCCCGGTGCCGTTTGATGTGCTGTTCTGGAATTCCGATTCCACCAATCTGCCGGCCAGAATGCACAGCTTTTACCTTCGAAACATGTATCTCCACAACCGTCTGCAGGAATCTTCCGGGATCTCATTGAACAATGTCCCCATTGATCTCTCCAGAATCACCAATCCAGTATACTTTATTTCCACCCGGGAAGACCATATCGCAATCTGGCAGTCCACCTATAAAGGAACAAAACTGCACAGCGGCCCTGTGCGGTTTGTTCTCGGGGCATCCGGCCATGTTGCCGGAATTGTCAATCCTCCCTTCAAGATCAAATACGGCCATTGGACCAATGAGGATCTGCCGGAATCTGCGGAAGAGTGGCTCAATCATACTGAATTTCACGAAACGTCCTGGTGGCTGGACTGGGCAAAATGGAACAATGCATATGCCGGTAAAAAGGTTGCTGCCCGGAAACTTACCGGCAAAAAATTCAAGAAGCTGGAGGATGCCCCCGGATGCTATGTCACCAAACGGCTGGATCGCCCGGAAAGCGGAGTGTGCTATCTGCCCAATGCATTGCTCTGAAGACAAACCGGGTTCATGATCAAATCAGGAGCGCCTGTTCGAAAATAACTTGTCAACATTCTTGGTGAACTCATGCAAAAGTTCAATCCAATTTTTTTCTGTTATTGGATACTTTTAATCGGTTTCCAAGAATGCTGCTCCCGGGTTAATAATACAAAACAGGATATAAAGATAATGCAAAGAAAAAGTAGTAAAAAATTAAAAAATATGTTTTTCATGATTCCTCCACTCAATATAATACATTTCCCCAATATTTATAACATATCAGTAATACTCAATGAATCCGGAATACAACTTATTCATCCAATACAGTAGTTGAAACCTCGCCATCCATATCATCCACTATGGCTGATCGAATCACATTTGGGGCGATTTCGTAAACCCGGTCACTGATGAATCTTGCTCTTGTCCAGGTGGTGTCACAATTTGCCTGGTCAATGCATCTGGAAAGCCTTCCCTTGTATTCAAAACCATTTTCGGCTGTAACGCTATAAGTGTAAAGCCCGGTAAAAGTGCTTTTCCCATAACTCCATGCATCTTCCGATGGTGACAAATGCTCGAAGAGCTCTACAGGAAATGCAAGCAGGTTCTGTTCCGGCCAGAAGTTAAATGCTTTATGGTTTTCAAGTGCTTCCGATGAGGTCCCCCGATCTCCTATAATTTCTTTAAAGAGAATCCGGGGTGCCTCGAGATTGCTGACATCGAAAATGGAAAGCTGGATTCCCTGATAAAAAGTGATCCCATCCTGTTCTTTTGTATCCTTTTTTGATTTCAGCCGCACCTTTATCTTTAATGGCACTGCATAAGTAACTGCCCTTTTCTGGCATTCGATCTTATCGTATTTAGGCCTTCCTAGAGTGTAATATA
>CAYTGW010000104.1:0-6117 GCA_964437395.1 uncultured Desulfocicer sp. | reverse complement strand
TTTTGTATCCTTTCCAATCGTCAGCAGGTGATTTTCCCAAAGGGGATGGATGTAGTCCGAATATCCTGGAACCTTTAATTCTCCAACGACAAAGGGATTATTTGGATCTGAGAGATCCAGCGTAAATAAGGGATCCGTCTTGACAAAGGTCACAAGGTACCCTTTGGAACCGACAAAACGGGCGGAATAGAGCTCCTCCCCCGGAGCGATATTATGAATGCTGCCGATGACATTCAATTGACCATTATCTGTTTTCATGCAGTATACATGATTGCTGGACGTCCCCTGCCAGAGTGTTCCCGTGGTTGCAGCAACCCTCAGAACATCCTGATACTCACCGAAAGAGAACTGGTTCAGTGTGCTCCCGGGAATCGTGCCGCTGCTTTCATATTGAACACCCTTATCCGTAAAGCTGAACTTATAGATATCTGTAAGGTAATCGTATTCTATGTCCTCGTAATTGTCAGCGGTCGTGGAGGTCCATTTAGTCGAGCTGACATACAACGATTTTGTTGATGCATAGATTTGGTGAGCATCTGCGACCGTACCCATGCTTTGGAACGGCAATAGGGGATCGTCGATTAAAACAGTCGTTACCGTGATGATTGTACCACCAAGGGGCTTTTCCGGACAGTAGAAATTCTCTGTGGCAATAAGCCGATCCGTTTCGATCGTTTTTCCATTTTCACTGATTTTGGAATAGGAAGGCGTCAGATCATAGAGGGTAAGGGATTCAAGGGCCTTTTGATTCACCGCAATTGACTGGGCCTTTTCCTCTTCGGTGGTATAGTAAAGCCTAAGTGGTGGTAAGTCCGGTAAAAACTGCTGAATAATATGGAGGTTTCCATCTGTCAAGCGCGAGGATACCATAAGACCATCCAAAATCATTTCTGAAAGCCATTTCGGATTAGCTGGATCTATGACATCTAAGAATCTGACGCCAACTTGGGCACCAACAGGAAGCCAATAGGGCATACCAATATCCAGTCTTTGGGTTAAGGAGGTACCGCTCCACTTGGATCCTCTACCATTATCCGGCACAAACAATATAACAAGTATATTATTATATAGGTAGAGTGCATTCACTTCACCCCTGATATCGATAGTACTGACGACGCGCATGATCTCTGGAGTGGATACGTCCACAATGGTGACCTTTCTATTACCAGCCACGAAAAAATGGGTACCGTTGGTTTTGACTGTATCGGATTCATCAACACCTTGCTCTTGAATGTTTGTAGTTGAATAACCTGCTCTGGCATCGCTGAAAACGGGTGTGACTTCGGGTGTAACCCCATTGTCTGTCGCAAAATTTGCAGCCTTTTCTATTAATCTATAAGGTAAAGCGGATACGACAATCTGATCTTTTATATAACTTTCAAGTTTTTTATCTGATCCATTAAAGGTTATATTATTCTCCGGATTTCCGATTTCACTACCGCCTGAACATCCCAAAACAAAAAGACAAAATGCAAAAAGAAAGATGGCTTTATGAAAAAGCAGTAATTGATTTATCTTGCGGAACATGAAGTCCTCCTGTAAATACGAATCTGAATTGCGCTCTATTTTATTATTCACCCAAACGTGTTAATGGGAATGCCTGTATATTGATCTGGATGACCAGATCCGGAGAATCATGCTCACAGGCAAGGTCAAGTATCTCTTTTCTAAACCAGACGATCCTCTTTTTAATTTCCCCAATCTGCTGTTTTTGTATCCCCAATGTTAATGCACTAATATCGCGCTGGTTGGCTTGAAATCGTTCCATGGAATCAATCGCAAGTTTCATCGTCTCTCTGTGATAATTGGCAACCACGAGAGATTTCACTTCCGGACCGGTTGTGATCGCTCTGTCTCCCTGTTCTCTTCTTCCATCCTCGCCCTGATGTATCATGCCTAGTTCGGTCAACAGCTTTAGTGCTTTTTTGGCTTCTGTAACCTTTATCGATGGGTTCAAAAGGGCTGCGATCTGTTCAGGGGAGTGACTTCGATCTCCCATGGTTACAATTTCACGAATTACCGGATAATACCATTTTGAGAAGTATTCAAAACTTGCTTTTTCGATTTTTTTGATCTCACCGGCTCCTTTTGCCGATACCATTTTTTTGTAGTAATAGTTTCTTCCGTCATGATCCGTTGCTTGATTCATGAAGACCAGATTCTCAAGAAAATCCCGTTCCTGTTTTTTGAGATCAAATCCTCTTGCAATTTTCGCAATGCTCTCATTGGATAAGTTGCGTGCTCCGTCGGTTACCAGCTTTAAAAAATTCGGAGAAGCAAATCCTGATTTTTTTGAAAAATACCGATATGAAAAAAATTTGTCCTTTTTTTTTCTGAAATGAAACATGTCTTGAAAAAAAGAACGATAATCCAAATAGTCAAACACCGAGGGGCGGTTCATGTCCTGTCTCCGGGAAACCGATCAATTTTTTAATCCCATACTTTCTATACATCCGGAACGCACAATTCAAAGACTGAATTCTGAATGATCAGGGCATGTGAAAATGAGGACAACGCCTCGCACATTCAGCTACCATGGTTGTTATCATTAAAAATAACCAGTTCCAAGATTTATTTAATGCACATTATAAAGAAATGTATTCTTCTGTATACGAATTGATTAATAAATATCTTATTTTATTTTTTAAAATTAGGTAATTAAATGTATTCTGTAATTTTTCATTATTTATTTCTTGACGGAATTGTTTGCAATATACATCAGAATACAAAAAAGGCCGGAGGGAAAGATTCCTTTCTCCTCCGGCCTTTCTTCAATATACTTTATAATTAGTCCCTGATCTTAAGTGCCTGTCTGATGGTTTTCAGTACATTCTTCTCCTGTTCCGTGATTCCCTGATCCGCAAGTGCGATACGCTCTGCGATTCTCAATGCGATTGCACGGTCTTTTGGATCCGGAATCAGGGTGGAAAGGGCCTTCAGCGCCTTTTCTTCATCAGCAATCAGAATGCAGGATTGCTGCCGGATCATTTTTTTAAATTCCGGTTCCTTTAAAATTTTGAGCCGGTCATCGGTTGCAATTACATCATTGTATGCCTTCAAAACCCGTCGCTGGAGTGTTTCTTCGGCATGAGCCATTTTCAGCATGATGCGGACAACCCCTTCTGCAAATCCGCCCTTGTCCACGGCTTCCAGCCATTGCGGATCACAGACAGTATCTGTCTCCTGATTTTCCGGGACAGCCTTGAAAAAAGACTGAATCCATGGATTTCCATACATTGTCTTAAACCAGAACTCCTGGGTCTGATCACGCACATCCCGATAAAGATTCAATGAATCCGTGGTCCATTTTGCCGCATTTTTTTCCATCTCGACAAAAGGATTGTCCGGGGAAACCGGCTTCCGGTTTCCCTCTACAAGCGGTGTCACGAACTTGAGCGGCATCATCATGGGATTGACATCGGAAAAAGCGGTACAGGCCATCCTCAAAGGATGAAGCTGCCGGATCAGCTCTGCATTTCCCTCATGAATGAACATCCGGACAAAGGGGCTGGCGATTGTCCGGTAAAGGTAATCATTGAACTCGGACAGAGCGGCAACCGAACGAAAATCTTCCTCACCCTCAAGACCATCGCCCAGCGCAAGGATATCCTTTATTCCTCTTTCCTCAAACCGGACAGAGTGAAACCCCTGCTCTTCCTGATCCTCAATCACCATTTCATATAATCCCGGCGACAGGTATTCAATGAGATCAATACTGGCAATGATCTCTTTATGTTCCTTTTTTGAGACCTTGCCGGAAACAAATATGCCAAGGTGACCGATTGTATCATGAATCAGATATACGATGACCTGCTGCCGGCGTTTACTCTCTTCTTCAGCGCCCCAGACTTTGGCGATCCAGTTCAGCGCCTGCTGGGGCGGGGTGATATTGTCTCCGCTGGAGGCAAAAACAAGCACCGGGGCCTGAAGATTTTTAAGATCGATTTTCCGGCCATCCAGCTCAAGCTTTCCTTCTTCCAGCTTATTACCGACAAAAAGGTTATCAATAATATAATGGATCTCTTCCCGGGTCATCATGAAAAAACCGTTCCACCAGCGTTCAAAGTCAAGATAGCGCTGCTTTTCCGAATCCACATGGGAATACAGGTAATATGGTTTGCCCCATAAGGTGTTTGCCGGATTCAGATTTTCAAACCCGGAGACCAGATGCGCCCCATCAAACAAACCGTTTCCCAGATCACTCCACAAGGATGCAGCCCAGACGCCGCCTACCAGTCCGCCGCGATACCTCATGGGGTTCTTTCCATCCACTCCCGCCCAATAGGAAAGCGGCGACCCATTGAATATCATTGGCCCAATGATATCCGGACGATCCGCACCAATCATGGCTGCGGCCCATCCTGCCTGGCAATTGCCGATAATGGCCGGACGTTCTGCATCCGGATGACGGGCGACCACTGCCTCTATATAGGCAATCTGAGTGTTATGAACATCGGTGAAGGTCTGACCCGGCGCCGGATCTGCATCAAATACGATAAAATAAACCGGATACCCCTGATTCAAGGCCATTCCGATTTCAGAATCCCTTTTGGATCCTCCGATACCCGGACCGTGACCGGCACGTGGGTCAACAATAATAATCGGACGTTTTTTTTCCTTGCCGGATGTATGCCCGGAAAGAGCGTGACGCTTTTCCTGACCTGATTTTCCCTTCTTGTCTTCACCATTCCGCCGGTCACAGATACGTGCAAGGGAAAAGTTAACTGGTGGGGAAAGGGTGCTTCCATCCATAATGACTTCATAATCAAAAGTTAATACAGGGGGTTTCCTGTTTTGAATGTGCTGATAGTAGTTATTCCCCCTTTTATTTAAGGTATCCAGAAACAAAACCGACCGCTGCCCCGCATCCAGTAAATAATCAAAAGCGGAATCCAGATAGTTTACCTTGTTTGCTGAATTTGAAACCTGATTAAAGTTATTCATAGATATCCTCCTTCAACACAAAAAGATCAGTGTGATATATTTCGCTATGCAACAAAGATAGTACGTACCCGGAACTGTGTCAATAATCTTTGACTTAAAATTATATATCATACTGTATTTAAAATTAAAAAATGATAGGCATATCACCTGGCAATATCTGACCGTCTTAAAAAAAATGGTGCATTGCAATATTTTTTCTTGACACCTGTTTTTTGATCCCTATCTTCCCGGTAAGAACAGATGACAACCCAAAACAATGGAGGTACAACATGGAAAATATAGCTTTCGCTCAACAGATCATCGATATCAATCGTGTCGCAGCAGATAATGCATGGAACATCATTACCCTTCTCCAGAACCAGACAAATAGATTTGTCCAGGCTTCTATCGAACAGGGTAATCAGATCGCCAAAGAGGGCCAACGAATCGTAGAGGAATGGACAAAAGAGTATGACAGAGGCCGTCTGGCTATCCAGGATGTGGTGGAAGAAAACAGAATCAGCCTGGAGCAGCTTTTTTCTCCCCTGGTACAGCCAAAAGAAGCTGCCAGGCCCAAAAAAACAAAATAAAGAAGGATCAAACAACAACATTGATGAATGACTTAACAGGAGGTATAAAAATGGAAAATCAGAAACTTTTAAAACAGGCCGTTGACTTTCAGAGAAATGCTTTTAATAATGTATATCAGGCGGTTGTACTTTTTCAGGATCAGGCGGAAAAGGCTTCCAACGCGCTATTGGCACAGGCCAACCTCATCCCTGAAGAGGGCAGAAATGCAATCGGAAAGTGGACAGAAGACTACAAAAAGGGGCTCAAAAGCTATAAAGACGCCGTGGATGCAGGTTTCAACCAGCTTGAGGAATTTTTTGGCACAACCCATTAAACACTTCATTGAACTCCAGGAAATCTCATGAACTGAAAATTTGATTTCCTGGGGTTACATGGAAAAAGAATTCAAACCAAAGGAGGGAGAAGATGGACCAGAAACAGATTGTCAAGCAAATGCTCAATTTCAACAAGTCCTCTTTCAACAATGCGTTTAATGCTCTTGCCATGGCCCAGGAACAGACAGAGACTTTGGGAAAGTCATTTTTTGAACAGGCTTCCTGGTTGCCTGCAGAAGGGAAAAAAGCAGTACAGGACTGGCTTGATGCCTGCAAGAAAGGCCGGGAA
>CAYTGW010000103.1:0-14153 GCA_964437395.1 uncultured Desulfocicer sp. | reverse complement strand
GCGACATCCAGAACCGATTCAATGGATTTGATACTGTCAATGAGATCAAACATTTTTATCTCCTCCGATGATGATGGGGTGGCTTTTTAATTTCATGATCATGAATGTTATGGAAGGCAGATACCGGTTGCGAAAAAAGGTATCTGCCTTTTTGAAGGGGCCGCCAATAAACAGCAATTAATTTTTAGGATGGCATTTTTTGCATGCGACGGGAGCGGCCTTGGTATTATTCTTTTTGTTAAATTCCTTATGGCAGCCCTGGCAATTCATGTGCATGGCTTCATGATGAAAGGTCAGCGCATCTTTTTGGGAAAGCTTGCCTTTGGGTTTCTTGTCGGTTTTGCTGTGACATTCAATACAGTTTTGAACATTATCCCCTTCTTTCAGGCTGGTCAGGGGTTTATTATTCTCGTCATGATGGCAGTCACCACAGCCGGCCTTGTATTCAGCAACATGTTTTTTATGTGTAAATTCAATGATACCTTTTGTGTGCTCCTTGTAGGCCTTGTTTTCCATCTTGATTACATCCTGAACTGCCGTGCCTGCATAAAGGCTTCCAATACCGGCAACAAAAACACCAGCAACAATGATCAGCGCAATTTTGAACAAAGATTTCATTTTTCCGTAGCCCTCCCTTGAATCCGTTATTATGTGAAAGAAAAGCCTTCAATAAAGACATAGGTAATATGCGATAAGATGTTCGCGAATCTATCAAGTACAAGGTAGGATGTCAATTCAATAATAGCTTGCGTTCAAGCCCGGAGAGGCGTTCTCTGGGCTTGTCGTTATTCACGGCAGTGGATAATGCCTTGCGTGTACCGATAAGGATAACCAGCTTTTTCCCCCGGGTCATGGCAGTATACAAAAGGTTTCGTTGCAGCATGATATAATGCTGGGTCAGCAAAGGCACAATAACCACCGGATATTCCGATCCCTGGGATTTATGGACAGAAATCGCATACGCCAGGGATAGTTCATGCATCTCTTCTGCTTCATAAACAACCGTCCTGCCTTCATAATCGACAGTCACCTGCCGGGTCTGGTTGTCGATGGATGAAATGGTACCAATATCTCCGTTAAACACATCTTTTTCGTAGTTGTTTTTCAGGTGCATAACTTTGTCATTCGGCTTGTAGGTATATCCCATGATTTCAATTCGGGCAGTTCCGGGATTCAGGGTTTTCTGGAGTTCCTGGTTCAGATTAATCGTGCCGACCAGACCTTTGTGCATGGGGGTCAGCACCTGAATGTCCCGTATGGGGTCATAACCGAACCGATGGGGAATCGAATCTGAACATAGGGTTTTAATGGTTTCGACTACCGTATTGGGATCGCTTTGCTGAATAAAATAGAATTCCGAGAGTTCATCATCTGTTCCGACGGTATGAAAATCAGGAACCTCTCCTTTTTGATTCCAGTCTCTTACTATGTGGGCATTAATAATAATCATACTTTCCTGCGCCTGCCTGAAAATGGTTTTCAGATAATAGACAGGAATGACGTTGGAATGAATGATATCTTTCAGTACATTTCCCGGTCCAACCGAAGGAAGCTGGAAAACATCCCCGACAAGGATCAGAACAGAGGTCACCGGAACAGCCTGGATCAGGTGAAACAGTAAAAGCGTATCCACCATGGATGCTTCATCAATGATAATCACATCCGCATCAATGGGGTTGTTCCGGTTGATCTCAAACCGCTGCTCTTTCAGATTGTATTTCAACAAGCGATGGATGGTTTTGGCATCCCGCTGAACAACTTCGGAAAGACGTTTGGCAGCTCGTCCGGTTGGGGCGGCAAGCACCACGAGTTTTCCCAACCGTTCAAAAATGGCATTTACAGACCGGATCAGCGTGGTTTTTCCGGTTCCGGGCCCTCCGGTGATGACAGCGGCACGATGGTTCAGGATCTGTTCCAGAACAGCCAGTTGTCCGGAGGAAAGCTGGATGGCTAGTTTTTTCAGTATTTCCTGGGTAATCTGTTCCGGATTTATGCTCAGAGGCGGCATGGGCACAGATAGCAATGCCTTGAACCGGTTGGCGATTCCCTGTTCAGCCAGATACAGTTCTTTTGAATACACCGCTTTTTCATCTTGTGCATCTTGATAATTTTCGATCACCAGGGTGCCTTTGTCTGTCAATTCTTTCAAGGCGCATGCTGCGGTTTCCGGATGGATCTGGAATGTCTTATAGCACTGATCAATGATTGTTGTATCCGGAAGAAAGGTATGGCCGTCGTTTTCCCCCTGGCCGATGAGGTATTGAATACACCCCCGAACCCGTTTGGGATCACTTTTTGGAGTTCCGTTGTGCTGGGAAATGGTGTCGGCTATCACAAAGCCGATGCCCGGAATATCTTCGGCAAGTTGGAAAGGATCGTTTTTCAGGATATCCAATGCACCCTCTCCATATTCTTTCAGGATGATGGCACTGTATGAACCTTTGATTCCTCTGGCTTGCAAAAATTGCATCAGTTCCCGCACAATATGATGCCCTTTCCATGAATTTTCAATTCGACTGGCTTTTGCCTTTCCGATCCCACTTACCTCTGTGAGCCTTTTCGGATGCTGTTCTATAATTTCAAGTGTTTTGGGGCCGAAATGCTGGACAAGGCGTCTGGCGATCAAGGGTCCGATATTTTGGATCACTCCGGATTCAAGATATTTTTGAATCCCTTCGATGGTTTCCGGCAGACTGACCTCAAAAGTTTCGATCTTGAACTGCTGCCCGTACCGAGGGTGGGTTTCCCAGTTCCCGCTTACGCGAAGGGTCTGGCCCGGCGAAACACCTGCCATAAACCCGACAATGGTGATCATGCTGTTGGATTTTCCAGTGGCCAGTCTTGCAATGGTATAGTGGTTTTCTTCGTTCTGAAAGGTAATCCGTTCCAGGTTTCCCTCGATCATGATCATGCGGTTTTTTCGCTCCCTATCATCCATTGGGCAGCATCCAGAAGGTTTTCTGCCACATAATCGAGAAAAATCTGTTTTTCAGACAGGGTTTCTATGGCTGCCAGGCCGTTTCCGGTTTTGACAAGGATCAGCTTTCCACATCCGGCATTCTGTGCGCATTCAATATCCTTGGCACTGTCCCCCACCATGAATGCGCTGTCCATGTTGATTTCATATGAATTTTGAGCCTGTTGGATCAGGCCAGGGAGGGGCTTGCGGCAATGGCAGTGTTCTTCCGGAGTATGCGGGCAATAAAAGATATCGGTGATATGACCGCCGGAGGCTTCGACCTCCTGTTTCATCATGGAAAACATATGTTCCAGCACGGAAAGCGGAACCATCCCCCGATGGATCATGGACTGATTGGTAATCAGGAAGATCTGAAAATTGTTCCGGGTCAACAGCCGGAGGGCTTCCAGGCTTCCATCAATAAAGGCAAACTCCTCCCAGCTTTTGATATATCCGGGAGAATCAACATTGATCACACCATCCCGGTCCAGGAATACGGTTTGTATCTGTTTTTTTTTCATGGGCCTCAAAACCACTATTCAGCGACAATAAAAGCATCGGTATAACCCGCCTCTGCCAGCAGACTTTCTTCCTTCATGATCTGCTGAAGAGAGGTGTATTTCCCAACCCGCACACGGTAGAAAATTTCCTGCCCTGCGTCATACAGGGAAATGTGTGCATTCTTGTATTTTGTATTCAGGTTCTGCACAAGCCTTTCTGCATTATCTTTGTTCTTGAATGCGCCAACCTGAAAGGTAAACGTACCGGCATCATAATTGACAGGGATAAATTCTGTCGGTGTTTCCGACGGCCGGGTCGGATTTTTTGCAACACCCAAGGCAACCACAACAACCGGCGCGGTTCCCGGTCCGACCATTTCAAGTTTTCTGGCTGCCGTATAGGAGAGGTCAATGATCCGGCTGCCCACAAACGGGCCCCGGTCATTGATCCGGACAATCACTTCCTTATTATTGTTTTTATTATACACGCGAACCCATGTTCCAAGGGGAAGGGTTTTGTGTGCTGCTGTCAGGGCATACATATCATAGATTTCACCATTGGAGGTCTTTTTTCCGTGAAATTGTTCTCCATACCAGGATGCAAGTCCATCCTGCTGGAAGTCTTTGGCGCTGGGAATGGGTTGATACCATTGCCCCAGAACCTTGTATGGTTTTGGGTGGCCGGGTAAGGCTTTTGGGGGTGGAGGCGCAGTTGGCCGTCTGGCACAACCGAAAGCAAAGGCCATGCAAAGAATGATGATAATGGAAAGTCTGATGAAACCGGAAAACGGATTCAGGGTAAAATGTCTGTTCATGGACAACTCATTATTTATAAAAGAAAAGGTTCTTTCAGGCCTTAACACAGGTTTTAATAATGATTCAAACTGTTTTATGGATCAATTGTATTTTTTTATCAATCGGATAAAAGGCCTATTTTGTCTGCTGAGCGGGTGACTTGCAACTGGCGAAGGAGCGTGCTAATAAGAAAGAACTTACTTCAATTTTTTTATAACAGCAGAATTTCGTTGGCCAGTCAATATACCGAGTTTGTATTATATTTTATGATGGTTACCAAAGAGAGAGGCGAAATATGATAAATATGCATGCTCATGGGTATCGAATTCCTGTCATCCTGATTGTTCTTTTTTTGGTTTTCAATTTCAGTACAATGGCACAAGCGGATCCGTTATCCGACCTGTCGGCCACAGACCATCTGCAATCCAGCCTGGTGTTGACCAGAGAAGATATGTCACATATTCTTGCCGGGGATCAGAATGTACCGGTTCCCAACCTGGAAACAGGTAGCACCGGGGTTAATTTTGGAAAAGTGCACAAGTACCTGGGCTACAGCACCATTCTGCTGGCAGGAGTGGCAGCGGTCACAAGTTCAACCAAGTCCCTCCATTATGGTGCTGCATATGCGACCACCGGAACCGCCCTTGCAACCTGTTTTACCGGGTATTATGAATATCGAGATCGCTTTGATCTGGGAAATGGGTTTTTGGACGAGGATAATCTGCATATACTTCTCGGAACCCTTGGAACCCTTGGTGTAGCAACGGCGGTTGCCATTGCGGATTCCGGTGAAAATAAAAGCCATGCCGGTATTGGAATAACCGGCGGCGCTTCCATGATGGCTTCCATTATCGTGATCAAATGGTAGTTTTGACAAGGGTTGACTGCGACAGCCAGAAGCTTGTAATGAAATGATTCGTACGATCATCACCGGGATTTTATTGGGCCTTTCCGCAGGCCTATCCCCCGGCCCTCTTCTCGCCCTCGTGATCGCAGAAACAGTTCGCCATGATATCAAGGCCGGCATCCGGGTGGCTCTGGCCCCGCTGATTACCGATTTTCCGATCATTGTTGTCACTGTGTTTGTGTTAAGCCATCTTTCCCGATTTCACCTGATCCTGGGGTGCATCACCCTGGCCGGAGCCTGTCTGGTACTGTTTCTGGGATATGACAGTCTCCGGGTTAAACCAATTGAAGTGAATACAATCCAGGTAAGACAAAGATCCCTGTTAAAGGGCATTGCGGTGAATGCCATGAGCCCGCATCCGTATCTGTTCTGGTTCAGCGTTGGCGGCCCGATCCTTCTGAAGTCTTTGGAAAAAAAATCGATAACCGGAATTCTGTTTTTGTGCAGCTTCTATTGTTTGCTGGTTGGCTCAAAGGTAACGATTGCCCTGCTGGTCAACCGATCCCGCTCATTTCTTCAAGGTAAATCCTATCTTGTTATCATGAAGATCCTGGGGCTGCTCCTGATTGGATTTTCTTTTTTTCTTTTTCAGGAAGGTCTGGTATTGTTGCTTTATACATGAGAGTTTCAATACAACTGAAAAAAATCATGAATGATAAATACAATGAAAAGCAGGAAGAGAAGATGCCGGATAATGGATTGAGAATTTCCAGTCAGATCATGATTCCCGTTAAAGAGATCGAGGTGAGTGCGATCCGTGCCCAGGGAGCGGGCGGCCAGAATGTCAACAAGGTGGCTTCTGCCGTGCACATCCGTTTTGACATTAAGGGGTCTTCCCTTCCGGATTTCTGCAAGCACAGGCTGCTTGGCGTAAGCAACCATCACATCACAAAGGAAGGGGTGATAGTGATCAAAGCGCAGCAGCACAGAAGCCAGGAGAAAAACCGGGATGACGGGTTGAACCGGCTCAGACGGATTATTCTGAAAGCCATGGTCGTACAGAAAAAACGGAAGAAAACCATGCCCACCCGAAGCTCACGGATCAAGCGTCTGGATGGAAAAACCAGGCGGGGTCAGATTAAAAATCTGCGAAGAAACATCCGGGACATTTGAAGGTTGAATCAGAAACTATTTTCATTTCATGGAAAATCAGCAAAAAATTCAGATTTTCAAAGAAAAGAGAATTGTCAATAACTTGTTCATTACTCCATAACAACCTGGAAAAAAAAATAAAAAACAGCATTCATTTTTCTTGAATGGATTCTTGGGAGAGGAGAAATAAACCTGTTATGTCAAAATGATATTATCTGTCAATAATTTTCCGGGAAGGAATGCACAATATCCGGATTATCCGGTTTGACAAGGCACCCTTGTATTCCATATAGGAGGCATCATAAAAGCAATTCCCTATTCTTATCCATTACCCAAACAAACCGTTATGCAAGAAGGAGTTAGAAAATGATTTCACCGTCCTTTGATATCTATCAATTCATTGAAAATGTGAAAGAAAAAGATGCCTCAGACCGGGTAAATCTGGCAGAGCAGGAAGCGGTTCAAACCTGGAGACAAAGCTATACCCGAAACGGCTCCCTGTCTGAAGAACAGAAAAACGGCATGTTGTATGAGAATAAGCTTCTGAAAATCATTGACTATATCCGGTGTGGCATCATTCACAGGGATATCTCGGAAATCGATCCGGAACTGCTGAGCGCCATTCGATAATATCCCGAACACCAGGCTGCCCCCAAACCGCCTGGTGTTTTTTTCTCCAAGAGCCTGGTTACCCTCCCCTATTCTTGAATCCTTTTTTCAGTCAATGGATACTGTTTTCAAGCCATCTCCACTAACCCTATGAATTCATGCGGTTCATTTCCCATTTTCCAATTTTGGTATTGACTAACCATCATGGTCATGATTGTTTAAAAATCAGTTTCATTTATTAAAACCCTAATCGTGATGAAATATAACAAAGCCCGTCTTCCGTCACTCCGGGTAAACGCCGGAGTCCGGAACAGATTGAAAATATGAGAAAGCGCCAATTTTCGCTATGTGGCTGGCGATCTTTGAAATGACAAAAAGAGAAAATCTCAATTGTTTACGAACACATCAACCTTGATCGAGCGAATTTCTGTATTGAATCGGGCGTGATTTTGAAACAGAAAAAAATTTTTAATATTATCAGGGAAAATATACTTGTGAATGATGGTTAGATGCCCATAATATTATGCAAGAAAAAATAATAAAAAATCAAAAGCGGCCAGTATTTTATATTTTATCTTGTGTTCCGATGATTCTTGGTTTGTTTTGGTTTTCTGCGATAATTTTTGAGCTATTTTTTTCATCTGAAGGATTAGACGATTCACTTGTTTTAATTTTCTGGATTGGTGCGCAGTTATTTTTTTCTATCACTGCATCGGTATTAATTCGACATGGAAAAACAAGAAATGAAGAGCCAAAATCTGTTAGCAAAACAATTTTATTTTTTTCTTGGTTACCCATTTTGGGTTTTGTTATATTCTTTAGTATTCCAATAACTTTGTCGCTTTTAGGAAGGTGCGATCATCTATTTGCTTCACCACATCACAGAAGCTGAGGCTTTTTTGTGTTTTATGGAAGCTTCTGTGATTAGATGAGCAACACGTTATCTTTGAATCAAGCATGAATAAAGACAGAAGAAAAACAATACTCATTACCGGAGCAAGCAGAGGGCTTGGTTTTGCCCTCACAAAGGAGTTTATTTCTCATCAATGGAAGGTTGTTCCTCTTGTGAGAAAGAATAAGGACGCAACAGCCTTAAAAAGAATCAGTGAATCGAGTTGCTTTCCCATTATTTCAGATATAACCAGCAACAGCGTTCAATCATCGATCCGGGAATCAATAATCGCACACAATGGTATTGATGTTCTGATAAATAATGCTGGCGCTGGAGGTAATGGCACATTGTTGAGAGAAACAAAGCCTGATGAGGTGCTATCTCTGATAGATATTCATTGTTTGGGAGCATTAAGAGTGACTCAGGCGGTGATGCCGTTCATGATGAACGATGGGATTATAATCAATATCTCATCGAGATTCGGCTCAATTTCCAAAATATCGACAGGGGAGCTTGATTATGTCGCCTGTTCCTATTCCTACCGGATAGCCAAAGCAGCTCAAAATATGCTCACACAATGCATGTGCAGAGAGTTCAAGGATTCAGGAATCAGGATTTGTTCTGTTCATCCAGGTCTGCTAAGAACGGATTCTGCTTCTGTTGATGCAGATAAAACTCCGGAAGAAGCGGCTGAAATTCTATTGGATAAAATAAACAGTTTGGAACATGGCAGGTTTTATAGTTTGTTTGAAGGAACAATTGAATGGTGAAAATTCTAACAAAGAGCTTATGTGACAATTATCAGGAATAATTCAATTGGAGAAGGAGTCTTAAATGCGTCTGGATGGAAAACGAATCGCCATTCTTCTTGCAGATGGTGTCGAAGATCTGGAATTCTATGTCCCCAGTATGCGTCTGCAAGAAGAAGGGGCTGAAGTAATCGCTGCTGGAATAACGCTGAATAAGGTTCGCGGTAAAAATGGTTTGGACATCACTCCGATAGCGACAATTGAATCCCTGCAAAGCCGGGACTTGTTTGCGGTAGTAGTACCGGGTGGTTGGGCGCCGGATAAATTACGTCGATATGCTGCCGTGCTTAACCTGCTCCGAGAGATGGATAGCGCAGGTAAGATAATTGGTGTTATTTGTCATGGAGGGCTTGTGGCCATCTCTGCGGGAATAGTGCGTGGCCGTCGCGCCACGGGGTCACTGGGTATCAAGGATGACCTGGTCAATGCCGGGGCAATCTGGGTAGATCAGGCGGCATTTCGGGAAGGTAATCTTATTTGGGGCCGGATAGTGGCTGATATTCCGGCTTTCTGCCGGGAACTGGTTGCAACGTTAGTGGAAGCTGCCGGGACCGCATAGTTATTCCATTTTGCAATCAAGATGGCATGGCTTGTAGGGGCAGGCTCCTGTGCCTGCCCTTTGTGTGATAATGTATGAAAGCAAGTCCGAATTAGAAGAACGCTTGATTGCGGGTAACGAGGAACAGTAGGCTTTTATGGAAAAATAATGAAAAAAAACATACTTGTCGTTCTGGGTCACCCCGATGGGGATAGTTTTTGCGGGGCATTGGCCAAGGCTTATATTGACGGTGCTAAGGCTACGGGGGCTGAAGTTCGTGAACTTAAGCTCGGGGAACTAAAATTCGATCCAATACTTTGGAACGGTTATAACAAGATTCAGGAATTGGAGCCTGATCTGGTAAAAGCCCAGGAACTGGTCCAATGGTCAAATCATCTGGTTTTTGTATATCCCACCTGGTGGGGAGCGATGCCTGCTTTACTGAAAGGTTTTTTTGATCGGGTTTTTTTGCCGGGCTTTGCCTTTACGTTTCGTGAAAATTCCGTGTTTTGGGATAAACTGCTTTCAGGACGTACCGCCCACCTGATGGTAACCATGGATACTCCGTCCTGGTATTATCATTGGGTATATCACAGACCGGGACATAACGAAATGAAGAGAACAATTCTTGGGTTTTGCGGCATTAAAGTTGTAAAAATATCAGAGTTCACTCCCATCAAGGGTTCAAGCCGGCAACAAAGAGAGAAATGGATTACTGTAGCAAAAGGACTTGGCAGAAGCGCCTGACAATGCCTTTGCACAGCAGAGCTACACAGTTCAATTTTTAGGCTATAGGAGAAAAAAATGAAAGAGATTGTACCGAATCCGCAAATGGTTGCATTTTGTGGATTATATTGTGGCGCATGCAAACGATACCTGAATGAAAAATGTCCTGGGTGTCATGATAATGAAAAAGCATCCTGGTGTAAGATTCGATCCTGTTGTTTAGCATATGGGTATTCTTCGTGTGCGGAATGTAAAGAATTCAACAATCCAAACGATTGTAAAAAATTTAACAATTTTATTTCAAAAATTTTTGGTTTCATATTCAAATCGGATCGCGCTGCTTGCATTGAGCAAATCAAGGAAGTCGGAAACACAGCATATGCGGAGAAGATGTCTGAGTTAAAACGGCAATCCATAAAGAAATAGAAAGATGCCGAACATCAGAAGCCGCCGCGCTTTTGCCGGGCGTAACCCATAAAAATACAACTTGCTATCATCAAAAATAAGCACTATAATTGATCCATAATTGTGGTCTAAATAAAAATTTATAGGTGTAATCATGGAATCCGTATTAGCGAGTTGTTCAGTAAGTATATCAGAATTGAAGAAAAACCCTTCTGCCCTCATTGAGCAGTCTGGGGGTGAGCCGATAGCCATTCTAAATCATAACAGGCCAACAGCTTATCTTATTCCGGCGAAGACATACGAGGCGCTGCTCGAAAAAATTGAAAATTTCCAATTAGGAGTTATTGTTAAGGAGCGTCAGCACGAAAAAATTTCAGCCGTGGAAGTAACATTGGATGAGCTATAAATTAAAATTTCTTCCAACAGCACTTAAAGAATGGAAAAATCTCGACAATACTATCCAGACTCAATTCAAGAAAAAGTTACAGGAACGTCTTGAGTCTCCACATGTGCACAGTTGTCAGCTTTCAGGGTTTAAAAACCATTACAAAATCAAACTCAGAGCGAGTGGATACCGACTTGTTTATGAAGTAATCGACAAAGAAATCTATGTTTTGGTAATTGCGATCGGGAAAAGAGATAAAAACATGGTCTATAAAAAGGCCAAGGAAAGAAAATGAAAAAGGAAAAACTCTATGAAAATGGAAAATATTCCGTTCGTAATTACAGACTGGTCAGAGATTGAGAAGACTGAACACAAGGGTGAAAGCGGCATCGCAATCTGGCGCACAAGAGAGTTTGGCGGCATTCGGGTACGTATGGTTGAATACTCGCCAGGTTATCAGGCAGATCACTGGTGTTCAAAAGGACATATTTTGCTGTGTATGGAAGGCGAGTTGCACACTGAGCTTTCAGATGGCAGAAAATTCACCCTGACGCCAGGGATTAGTTATCAGGTGGCGGACAATGCCGAGTCCCATCGCTCCTTTACAAGCACAGGGGCAAAACTGTTTATCGTGGATTGATTGGTTAATAACCAGACAGATGCAGCAGACTCGTAAAACCGCTGCGGATTACCATTAATAGGTAGAGAAGAGACATGAATCTGTTATTCGATCTGGATGGAACCCTGACAGACCCTTTTTTGGGCATAACAAGCTGTATTGCATATGCGCTGAATGCCCTTGGCAGGCCGGCGCCGTCTCCTGAAAATCTTCGATGGTGCATCGGCCCTCCTTTGCAGAAGATTTTTGCAGAGCTGCTTGGATCTATCGATGAGGAGCTTGCGAAAACCGCGCTGGAAAAATACCGGGAGAGATTTGGTTCAATCGGGCTCTTTGAGAACGAGGTCTACCCGGGGATTGTTGAAACGCTGCAATCCTTGAAAGATTGCGGCTATACGCTCTATGTCGCTACAGCAAAACCAACGGTCTATGCGGAGCGTATCGTGATTCATTTTGGTCTGAACAAATTTTTCAACAGAGTCTACGGAAGCGAGCTGGACGGGAAGCACAGTGACAAAACCAGTTTGATATCCCATATTCTGAAACAGGAAGCACTTGAGCCGGCTCGGACCATGATGATCGGCGATCGCGAACAGGACATGATTGGAGCCCAAAACAACAGGATTTGCGGCATTGGTGTTCTATGGGGATATGGAACAGAAGAAGAACTGCATCGCTCCGGAACCCGTACTTTTGTTCGATATCCAACCGATATGGTAGCAGTAATCAATGATCTGTTTCGAACAGGGCAATTTAACAGAGCCACTGACGCGGCCCAATGAATGTAATTTAAAAAGCGAGGTAAAAAATGGGATTTTTACGTATTGATGAAAACAAGTGCAAGAAGGACGGTATCTGTGTGGGGGAATGCCCGCTGGTCATCATCTATATGAAAGACAAGGAAAGTGTTCCGGAAATGGTTCCGGGCGGTGAACAGGTCTGTCTGCTGTGCGGTCACTGTGTTGCGGTTTGCCCGCACGGAGCCCTCAGCCATGAGAAGATTCCGATTGAAGCCTGTCTGCCCATCAACAAGGATCTGGTGATCAATGAGGAGCAGGCCATTCAGTTTCTGCGCTCCCGCAGATCTGTCCGGTTCTTCAAGGACAAGCCGGTAGAAAAGGAAACGATTCAGCGGTTGATTGAAATCGCCCGCTATGCGCCCACAGGCAGCAACAGCCAGCTTGTGGAGTGGACGGTGTTTACAGACAAAGAGAAAATCCGCAACCTGGCCGGCCTGACCGTGGACTGGATGAAATATGTGAAGGAAAATGATCCGGAAGCAGCCAGACTTCCCTATATTCCTCTGATCATTGCAGCCTGGGAAATGGGCATGGATGTTGTGCTTCGAAACGCCCCTGCGCTAGTTATTGCCTCAGCGCCTGCTGCTGCCATCAGCGGTATGGTGGATGTAAGTCTGTCCCTATCCTATCTGGAACTGGCTGCTCAAAAAATGAATATCGGCACCTGCTGGGCCGGTCTTCTGCATGGAGCACTTCTTTCCTGGAAGCCGCTGCAGGATTCTGTGGGATTACCCAAAGGGCATGTCCATCAGTACGCCATGATGGTGGGATATGGAAAACCAAAATATTTTCGGCTGCCGGAGCGGAAAACGCCGAAAATTCAGTGGAAATAATTTTTGAAAAGGAATTACTCAGATGAACCGACAAAGATGTATCATCACGATGATTGCCCTCTATCTATCCGCCATCATCATCCATATCTCGCCGGCGTCGATGGCGGCTGACAAGCCGGCAGATGTTCGTGTGCCGAAATATATTGTAAATGGTCTGCAGGCGTATGCAAATGAGGGATATGAATCAGCCGTAAGGAAGTGGTTTCAGGACAGTCCATGGGCCAATGCGACCATTCTGGTTGAGCGGATTGCATTTTTTAAAAATATCGAGATGCTGTACGGCCCGTATCAGGGCTATCAGGTTGTGACAACAAATGAAACAGTTACATCCCAGATGACCTATATCCGGTTTGTCTATTCGAAAATGGCAGGGTATGTCATGTTTTTATCCAAAAAGCACAACAACCAGTGGGTGCTCTCCCAGCTTGATCTGCATAAAATGCAAAAGTATGGGGATGCGAAACCATCGAATAAAAAGAATCCAGTGAATAAAAAGAATTCGTTGATTCAATAAATAAAGCCGCCATTCCATGCTCGAAAAATTATGGGTATCACGGCAAAATACGATCTTCATGTTGCTGCAATGAAACCGGATATGCAAGTATAACCGGCAAGATCTTTGGGACAGGGTTTTTATGGGGTTGCTATTTTTTGTTCTCCTTCCATAAGGATCCTTTCATACGCTTCGGGCCAGGTATTTTTCTGTCTCAGATGATCGGACCGGGCCGCCAGACAAGCGGCTGCCATCAAAAGTGTTCCGATTGAACCACCCACAAAAAGACCAATGACAAACCATAATGCTCCCATTCCATCCTCCTTTATTAAAAACAGATCTCACAATCGTTATATGGTTCTGATAAGGTAACTAACCGGGAAAAAAGAGTTATTCGGACATTTTTTTTCTTAACAGAAAGACAGTGTGTTTCCCGCGGTATGGTTGAGTGTCAGGAAAAGTATTTTGATATACTTAATATCGGCATCAAACTGTCTGTACTGATACGAAAAGAGATATGGGTGATCCTTCAGTCAAATCAGGGCTTACTACAAAGGTCAGCAAAGGCTGTGCCATACAGAATAACATTAATTTTTAATATCATTTTAATTTGTTACATAATTTACCCTGGAGAATCGTCCTTTCAGAATGCGGAAATTCATTCCAGGAACAGCAAGATTTTCCGGGAAAGTATGATCATCCAGTACATCATCAAACTGCCTGTACTGAAATAGAGTTTTTCATGCCATTTTGGCGATCACCGATGTGGGGAGGAGTTTCAGGAGTTTTCC
>CAYTGW010000102.1:0-14483 GCA_964437395.1 uncultured Desulfocicer sp. | reverse complement strand
GGGATGACCCATAAAATTCCGGAAAATTTCAAGAAAATCTTTGGAATCGAATTTTGCCATGGCCAAAAAAATCTCATACACTATCTTGTGATCCTGGTGTTTCTTGAAAAGATCGATCAAAACCGGTGTTGCGGATGCAAAACACTTCTGGCCGCAAATCTGAAGACAAATCTTTTGAATCGCAGGATTTTCATGGGTTAGTCCTGATACTGTCTCCTGCTCATTTTCAACCAGCAGCTCTCGGAGTGTCATGCCGACCATATAATCGATTGCATCGTCCCCGAGCGGGTTCGTATACAGCGCAAAAAGATCTCTGATACAATCTTCATTTTTTGTCTTTTTCATGTTTTCCAGCGACTCGAGCTGCTCCAGCAGATCCATCTGTTTAAAATTTTCAACTGTAATCATGGTTCACCATTTTCGTTTTGTTATCATTGAAAAAACATTGCTTTGCCGGATACAACCCGAACAATCGCTTGTGATATAAAAACAATAACCGGTTGAAAGCCGATATGGTAAGTGTAATCAATTTATTGGATTGGATAATTGTGCTACTGAGATGAATCGTAGTGTTGTTCTTTTATATCACAAGTTCTGTCAGAAAAAAATACAAATTATGATATCCAAAGGTTAAATAAAGCCATGATTGGGAAAAAATATTGACACACCTATTCTGCTTTGACATCGTCCAAAGCAATAAGATTGATCTTTTCATAATGATGGATTTATCAAAAATCATCAAGCCGTCATGCCGGGTATGATCCGGCATCCAGAACTCGTTGAAAACAATAGATAGCGTCATATTTTGCTGCGTGCCTATCTTTCGCCGGAATGACGGAGCCTGCGTTTATTCCGCAGCACGCTTCCGCGCCCAGAGCTGGGAGGTCAGCATTCCAGCCATCATCAGGCAACACCCGAACACACCGCGAAGGCTCAGGATCTCATTCAACACAATCCATCCGCCTATTGCAGCGAAAACCGTTTCCAGACTGAGCAGAATGGATGCATGGGCAGGATGGGCATCCTTCTGGGCAACAACCTGAAGGGTATATGCAACCCCGACGGACATCAAACCGCCGTACAATATGGGAATCGCCGCTTTCATCACATTCGCAAACACAATGGTTTCAAACACAATCGCTGTACAAAGACTTAAGACAAAACAGATCGCAAACTGAAAGGCCGCCAGTTGAATTGAATCGGTTTTGGGTGAAAGCCACCCGATGATCAGAACATGTGATGCCCATATAAAAGCGCTGATCAGAACGAGGAAATCCCCTTTTCCAATGGTAAAATCCTGGGTCACGCATAAAAAATAAAGCCCGATTGCAGCCAGAAAGGCTCCGATCCAGGTTCCGGCTCCTGCCCGCTGTTTCCAGAAAAGTCCCATAACCGGAACGATCACTACATAAAGACCGGTAATAAAACCGGCATTCCCTGCAGTTGTATATACAATCCCGACCTGCTGAAGAGATGCTCCTGTGAACAAAAAACAACCAGCCAGTGTGCTGCCGATAAAAAAATGTAAAACAGGCCCCGGACGCTTTGTTTTTTTCGGAAAAGGTTCATGCATTTTACGATATAGGATGAATGGCGTGAGAGAAAGCCCTCCGAGAGCAAATCGAATACCGTTAAATGTGAACGGACCAACATAATCCATTCCCACCCGTTGTGCCACAAATGCAAATCCCCAGATCACTGCCGTGAGAAGAAGAAGTGCATCGGATTTTATTACTTTCTGATTCATCGGTTCCTGTTATCGGTCTCAAGTCTCTTTTTGCAAACAGGGACATAACTGATTGCCATACACGGAGTCAAGAAAACTTATTGAATTACCCTGATATATCATTTGAACGGTATTGAAAAATGGGATATGGAGATTATTCAGCTTGATATGGTTGCGACACAATTCAACACCATTCCTGATTCCGGAATTTCACATCATGAAAATAGTACTGATCTATCCCTATTTCATTGAAAAACGTGTACATGATGGAGATGTCGGCGTTGTTCCCATGGGTCTTTTCCATATCGGAGCGCTGCTCATGGAAAATGGATTCTCTGTTGAGATTCTGAATCTCTGTCATTACACCCGATCTTCTCCGGAAATTCCGGAAATACTGATCCGAGAAAAACCGGATATTATTGGCTTTTCCATCCTCAATGGCAACCGGTGGGGTGGAATTGAAATTGCTGAAATCGCCAAAAAGCTGAATCCCTCTGTTCAGATCGTATTCGGGGGAGCAGGGGCAACCTTCTTATGGCAGCATCTGATGAACCATTTCCCGGTTATCGATTATGTGGTTATTGGTGAGGGTGAACACACTTTTCTGGATCTGGTGCGCTGTATTCAGAATCAGAAGGTTCATGCAGTTCATCAAATTCAAGGCCTTGCTTTCCGCGACAACCATAACCTGCGATTCACGGGAAAAGCCCCCTTTATCCAGGATCTGGACACCCTTCCCAATCCGGCAAAATATTTTGTATATCAGTACCTTTCTTTATCCAGGGGGTGCCCGGGCAACTGCTCGTTCTGTGGTTCTCCCCGGATATGGGAACGGACAGTCCGTTTTCACTCCGCAAATTATTTTGTAGATCAGATCGAACTTCTTGTGCAAAAAGGTGTGACTTTTTTTTATGTCTCAGATGATACCTTTACATTGCAGAAAAAACGGGTGATCGAAATCTGCGACATGATCCTTGAAAGAAACCTCAAGATCTCATGGGCAGCCATCTCGCACGTGAATTATATTGACGAGGAGATGCTTTACCGGATGCGGCTTGCCGGTTGCAGTCAGATCAGTTATGGCGTTGAAAGCGGTTCGGAAAAAATCCGGAACTGCCTGAATAAAACGATCCGGACAGAACAGATTGAAAAAGCATTTCATGCAACCATCCGATTCGGTATCCTTGCAAGAGCATATATCATCTATGGCTGTCCGGGAGAAAACTGGGACACGATTCAGGAAACCATTGACCTGCTTCACAGGATCAAACCGCTGAGTGTGATTTTCTATATCCTGGACCTTTTCCCCGGGACAGCACTTTATTCCGACTTTCAAAAAAAATTCCGCCTTCATGATGATATCTGGCTCAATTATATTGAGGATATCCTGTACTTTGAAAATGACCCCTGCCTGACTCAGGTTATGATTCTTCAGTTTGGCCGGAAGCTCAGAACCGAATTTTATGCAAGCCTTCATCAATTTGCCGACGCTATTGAGCTTATCGATAAAAAAGAGCTTTATGAAAAGCACGCTGATTTTTATTCCAAACTGGGCATGACATTCAGTCATGGAGACTATGCAGGGATTGAGGCCATACCGGATAAACAGAATATCGCTGAAAAAATGTTTAAAAGAGCATTACAATATGCGCCCAATCATCATGCTTTTTTAGGCCTCGGTATTCTGCAGCAACAGAAAAATGCGTTTCCGGAATCGATCAGGACGCTTGAAACAGGACTTGCCCATTATCCGGACAGCGAACCATTGAACACCTGTATCGGAATCTCTTATCAGAATGATCAGCAATATGAAAAAGCGCTTTTCCATTTTTTAAAGTCCCCAAAATCGGAACAGGCAGCCCAATATGCATCAGACTGCTCCCTGGCATTGGAGAACCTGAATAAAACAAAGAAATAAAAAATCGATTGTAAAATTTATCCAATCGTTTTTATATGTAAAGAGCAATACACGAAATCCTAAAATCAAAATAGAAAAAACAGGCAACCGGTTGTGATGAAAACAAAAAACACCTTCTATAAGCATCTTGCTATCCATGTAGCATGGATCATGCTTCCGGTGTTTTTGTTTTCCACGGCAGCATTTCCCGGTGAGGAAAAGACATTTGTGTATTTTCACAGCTCTGAGACAAGCATCAATAATTTTAAATCGTTAAAAATGGAATTTGACAGATATCTCTCCCGTTTCGGACCTTATGAATTCCAGCCTGTAAAGGAACGGTCTGAATTTGAAAAACAGATTTTTCATGAAAAAAATTGCCTGATTCTGACCTCAAGCTGGCATTACAGAAAAATATGCGGAACCTATAAGGGCAGACTGGTTCTGATCGGAACCCGTAACGGAAAAAGCACACAAAAAAGGTTGCTGATTGCGAAAACGGAATTTTCGGATCTTGCCTCATCCGGAGTAAACATTGCATCTGCCAGCAGTATTCAACATACGCTCAGCGCCATCAAAGAGATGTTTTTTAATAAAAAACTGAATGTGGATGCATTGAAAATATTGACCGTGCCCAAAGATATTGATGCCATGATGGCTGTCAGCTTTGACATGTCAGGAGCTGCGCTTATCTCTGAAAACAATTTTGACCGTCTCAAACTGCTGACACCCGTTCTCTATCAGAAAATGAAAGTCATTGCGACCGGGCCGGAATTTCACTTGATGATACTTGCCGCACGCATAAACTGCTTGGAAAAACATAAGCATCTGATTCAGATTATTAAGGAGATGTCGGATACGCCCCTTGGGCAAAAACAGATCCGCATGCTTGGCCTGGACAGTTTTCAGGATGTTACAGACAAAGATATGATGATGTTGAATTTCACAAAAAACGTAACCTGGCAGCAGGAGAAGGAATGAGGATATCAAAAAACATTTTGATGTTTTGCCTGTTCCTTTTTCTTGCGGGAAATGTATCTGCTGAAGAAGTGCCGGATATTCTTCTGCTCAATTCCGATGCGTCTATTGAAAAATACAAAATCGCCCAAGAGGAATACAAAAAGACAATTTCGTACAAAGTCACTGAATATACGATTGAAGGGTTCGAAGGAGAGACATCCGAACTCTATCGGGCGATATCCAGAAATCCATATCGCCTGATTTACTGTATCGGGACAAAAGCATATCTTACAGCCATAAAACATGCTCCGGAAAAAACAATTCTGTTTTCGTCTATTATGAATTGGCGACGGCTCCCTCAGGGAGATTCTGTTTTCGGAATTTCCAATGAACTCCATCCCATGATGCACCTGATGCATTTTAAAAATCTTTTCCCGGATATGAAAAATATCGGTGTGCTCTATTCCAGAGAGATCAATGAACAATGGATGGTCCAGTCAAAAGAGGATGCAAAAAAGGCCGGCATCAACATCATAGGCGAAACTGTTCCGGACATGGATCAGACAAAAGAATCTCTGGATAAAATTCTTCCGGAAATGGATGCACTCTGGCTGATCCCGGACCCGATGATTATTTCCAGCAGAAAAAATGTAATTTCCATCATTCAGGCCTGTGACAAAAAAAAGATACCGGTTTTTTCCTACAATCGCGTTTATTCGAAGCTTGGAGCGACACTGATTGTTGCGGTAGATGATTCGACTGTTGGAAGGCAGGCGGCAGTGATGTCGGAAAACATTCTGTCCGGGCATTTACCACAGGACAATGTTCAGCTTCCGGCAGGATCGCACATTACCGTAAACCTGAACAAGATAAAGGAATTCGGGATTCCTTACAATCATGATGCGCTGGATACGATAAACCATATATTTGATGCAACGGTTATGGAAGATTGACCTTTTTCCATGAGAGGGGTTATTTGATTGGCTTTCCGGTATACAAATAAAACAGTTCAATGGAGTATCAAGCTCAAGGCAATGACGTTCCTGAGTATTTTGATGATCTGCCTGATCAGCATCCTTACTTACATCCATCTGTCTGAACAGAAAAAAATGCTCGAAAGAGAGCTTCAGAAAAGAATATTCATCATGAAGGAAAATCTGATTGAGCGTGGGAAAAGCTTCATCATCAGCCTTGCCGGACAGATTGAGAATGAAATCGCCGCTTATAATTTTTCAGGAGTTGTTGAAACCGTTAAAAATGCAGCCAAGGCAAACCAGGATATCCAATATGCCTTGTTGACGGATGCTTCCGGCCGGATTTTTGTCCACACAAAGAAGCCTGAACTGGTGCAGAAAAAGCTGATGGAAAAAAATCAATTACAAGCCATTCAACAGATGCATCTTGTGGTAACCGAACATATGGAAGAAAATGATGCGGTTATCAAAATCGCTGCGCCTTTACAGATCAGCACCTCTCCATGGGGAGAGATCCAACTGGTCTACACAACGAAATACCTTGAAAAAGAGATCAACCGGTCCAAAATTCAAATTCAAAAACAGATTCACCACCTGATTCAAAATACAATACTGGCATCAACCGGACTGATGCTGATGATCATCACGATCGTTTATTTTCTGGTTTCAAAACTGCTGAGCCCTATCATCGACCTGACCCATTTTGCACATCAGCTATCCAAGGGCGACTTCTCATCATCCGATGATATTCAAATCCAATCCACAGATGAGGTGGGTATTCTTGCTTCCGCATTCCTGGAAATGAAGAAAGAGATTGGTTTATCATATGAAAAGCTGACGGAAAGCAATCGAACGCTTGAACAAAAAATAAAAGAAAGGACAGAGGCCCTTAACAGAAAAAATATAGAGTTACATAAAGCCAGCCAGACCAAAAGTCAATTTATTGCAAACATCAGTCATGAAATCAAAACACCCATGACAGCCATTCTTGGGATGACGGATCTTGTCCTGCAAAAAGAGCTTCAACCCAGAATACAGGACAATCTGCTTACAATCAAAAAATCAGCTAACACACTCATGGATATGATCGACGGCATCCTTGATTTCTCAAAAATTGAGGCTGGGAAAATCAACCTGGAAAAGGTTCCCTTCAACCTCTCTGATCTGGTCAACAGCCTGATTGATACATTTGTCATCAAGATTGAAAATAAAAATGTCGAGTTGATCATCTATACGGAGAACGATGTCCCGGATAATCTGATAGGAGATCCTCTGCGTTTGAGCCAGGTGATGTCGAATCTGGTCGGTAATGCAATCAAATTTACAGAGGCTGGAGAAATTTTTGTTCACATCCATCTGCATTCACAAGTGAATAACCAGGTGGAACTCCTAATAGCCGTCCATGATACCGGGATCGGCATTGATCCGGAACAGATTCCATCGCTTTTTGAATCCTTTACACAAGCAGATGGTTCCACTACCCGGAAATATGGCGGAACCGGTCTTGGATTGACCATCAGCCGACAGCTGGTAGAACTCATGTCCGGCGAGATCACAGCGACAAGTACTCCCGGAAGCGGAAGCCTCTTCCAGTTCACTGCGATTTTCGATCTGCCTGAAGAATCTATCCGCCCTGCAGTGGCTGTGCAGCATCCGGAAAATCAACATAAAAAATTTCTCGTGGCTGAATCGAATGCTACCTATCGCCAACTGTTTCAAAAATATTTTTCGCAGAAAGGTTTTATGGTTGATGTTATTGATTCAGGCGAAAAAGCAGTACAAAAAATCAAAAATACACCCCTGAAAAAAGATTACGATGTAATCCTGATCGACAGTAAAATTGCCGATCACCTGAAACGCGACATGGTTCAGATGTTCCTTACCAAAAAACTGTTTTCCGATGCAGCTTTCATTATTTTGATCAAAGCCGGTCAGGAGGAGATCAATGTCCGGTTTGGATATGAAGATGGATGGATCAACAAACCCATAAAATGGAATGAACTGGATAAAACACTCTGGTTGACTGTGAACAAGCAGCAAAAAGAATTTGAAGAAAAAAAGGAGCCCGGAAATGACACTATCCATCCGATCATTGGTCCTCATATAAAAGAGATCAACCATGACGAAATCTTTTCCTCCCTTGCGAAGCTTTCTGAACTGATTTCCGAGAATAATATCAAGGCGAAACAACAGGTTGAAGACATTAAAAAAACCATGAGCGGGCTTGGCGTTTCAGATCAATTGAATCAACTGGCGGATCAGGTCTCCCGGTTTGATTTTAAAAGCGCTCGTCAAACAGTACATGATCTCACAGAAACCCTTAACGCAAATTATCAGGGGAAAAATGCATGATCGAAACAGACAATAAATCCAACATACTGATTGTTGATGATGAACCGGCGAATATCGACATGCTGGGTGAGGTACTCATGCCGGAACACAAAATCCGTGTTGTCGTGAATGGCCCTGAAGCCATTGAAATCGCATTATCATCCAATCCCCCGGATCTTATACTCCTCGATATCATGATGCCGGGTATGGACGGATATGAAGTGTGCAAACGATTAAAAGCAGATATGCGCACTTCCAAAATACCGGTTATCTTCATTACGGCAAAAAGTGAAGAAGCAGATGAAAAAAATGGTTTTCAGCTCGGCGCTGTTGATTACATTACAAAACCCTTTCGTCTCTCTGTCGTTCAGGCAAGGGTTCGTACCCACCTTACGTTAAAAAAATATCAGGATCATATAGAAGCCATTGTAAGGGAGCAGACAGAGGACATCCGGGCTGCGAACAATCAATTGCGGATCGAGATTAATGACCGTAAAAAAACACAAACCGCTCTTGAACAAACCAATCAATCTCTGGAGGATTCTTTGTCCCGCTTACAGGAAACCCGCCACCATTTAATTCAGTCTGAAAAAATGGCAGCACTGGGTGGCCTGGTTGCCGGTGTTGCCCATGAAATCAACACTCCAGTCGGGATCGGTATCACTGCATCCTCTTTTCTATCCCTGGAAACCAGAAAATATGCGGAGCGAATTTCTCAAAATGAATTGAGCATGGATGAAATCAAAAAATATATCTCCATTGCATCCGAAGCAACCGCCATCATTGAAAGCAACCTGAAAAGAGCAGGAGATCTGATTCAAAGTTTCAAGCAGGTGGGTGTGGATCAATCCAGCAAGGATCGAAGATTTTTCAGATGCAAGGAGTATCTTGACATGGTGCTTCTCAGCCTGCGGCCCAGACTGAAAAACGGGAGACATGAAGTGATTGTGGACTGCCCGGAATTTCTTGAAATCAACAGTTACCCAGGAGCCTTTTCCCAGATCATTACAAATCTCGTTATGAACTCCCTGATTCACGGTTTTGCAGAAGAGTCCAACAAAACCATTCATATCTCTGTATCACAGGAGGAAGAACAACTCATCTTCCGATACAGGGATAATGGAAAAGGAATAAACCAGGAGTGTGTTGAAAAAATTTTTGAACCGTTTTTCACTACAAAACGGAACAAAGGTGGAACCGGACTGGGGCTTCATATTGTCTATAACCTGGTTACCCAGATATTAAAGGGGGCCATCCACTGCACCAGCCATCCGGATGAAGGGGCGGAATTCGTCATTACTGCACCAGTATCCCCCTGACCTATCATATTCATAGCCAGGTCAATACAATGAGATATACTAAAAAACAAAAAGAAAAAGTCAACCATCTGAATCAGCTTTTATTTCAAAAATATGGAGGTCAGGGATGGTGGCCCACAACCCGAGTGCCTGGACAACTGCCTGTATATTATCCAGGCAAAGAGGGAAGAAGGGTTTTAGATATCGAAGCCTTTGAAATTATCGTTGGATCGATCCTGACCCAGAACAATACCTGGTCCAATACGGAAAAAGCCATTATGAACCTTTCAACATTGAATCTTCTGGATGTCCGGCACATGATGAAGGCTGATCCGCAGACAATGGCATCGGCCATTGTATCTGCTCGGTATTATAATCAGAAATCGATCCGGCTGATTGGAATCGCAAAAAACCTTCATGACAGAGGAGGCATCAAAACGCTGCGAAAGGTTTCAACAGAGGAATTACGAAAAATTCTGCTATCCTTTACCGGAATCGGAAAGGAGACTGCGGACTCCATTCTCTGCTATGCATTTTCACGGGAAATATTTGTGGTGGATGCCTATACCCGGCGCCTGTTTCAAAGCCTGGATCTGCCGTGCAGTTCATATGAAGAGGTCCAGAACCTGGTGCATTGCTCCATCAAGCCTTCGGCTGCAGAATATGGAGATCTCCACGCCAGAATCGTTAAACTGTATGCAGCAGGAGATGCGAAAACCTTTTCAATGGAATCCATCACCCAATTAGAATGAAAAGGGGAATTTTTTATTTATGAAATAACCGGACTGCCCTTTAAAATATTTTCATTCTGTTTTTCTATCTCCACTTCAATAATTCGTTGTGCATCTGCCTTGGTCACACGAATCACAGCACCGTGTGCTTTCAATTCATCTCCCACAGCAGGGATGAAACGCAGTTTGGAAAGAATGAATCCGGAGATGGTTTCATAATCCTCTTTTTCACTCAGATCCAACTGAAGCACACGATTGACCTCTTCAATCTCCGTCTCACCCCGGACAACACTTTTACTGTCGTCAACCTTCCGGATCATGATCTCCTCATTATCGGTTTCATCATAGATTTCACCAACAATTTCCTCCAACAGATCCTCAATCGTGATCAGGCCGCTGATCCCTCCGTGCTCATCCGTTACCAGGGCGATATGAACTTTCTCTTTCCGGAATTCCGTCAGCAAGTCGTCCAGGAGCATAGATTCCGGAATAAACATAGCGGGCCGGATAAACTCTTTGACTTTCTCTTTATGGTGTCCGCTCAATATGGCCGCCAACATATCTTTGGCATATAAAATCCCCACAATATTATCCGGTTTTTCCTTGTACACCGGAATACGGGAATACCCCTTGGAAACAATATCAGCCGCTGCCTTTTCGATCTCTGTTTCCGAGTCAATGGAAAAGGTGTGCGTCCGATCAATCATGATCTCATCTGCGCGAAGATCACTGAAACGGAATATGTTATGAATCATGATTCGTTCATCTTCCTGCACCTCGCCGACCTCTTCCCCCAGGCTGACTACGCTTTTGATTTCCTCTTCTGTAATGATGGGGTCTGACTGATCATTTTCAAATGGTTTGGATAACAATATGGTAATCAGTTCCATGATCAGAATAACCGGATAAAGTACATATTGAAGCCCCTGAAGAATAGGGGCAGCAAAAATGGCAAGGGGTTCATTTTTGGCCATAGCAATATTTTTGGGTACAATTTCACCAAAAATAAGGATCAATATGGTCATGATACCAACAGCAATTCCAATGGCATTGGATTCAAAAACTTGAATGGCCATGGATGTGGCAATGGATGAAGCTGCGATGTTCACCAGATTGTTACCGATTAAAACAGTCATCAGAAGACGCTGATTGTTATCTTTCAGCTTTTTAACGCGCCGGATACCCCGCCTTTCCTGGTCGATAAGATGTTGAATCCGTATGTCGGATAAAGAAATAAATGCTGTCTCAGCACTGGAAAAAAAAGCAGATAAAAAAAGAAAAATTATAAGGATGATATATTGGTTAGGAATTTCCATAAAAATTTTAAAATGATAGGAACAGGTTTGCCTCCGATTTTAAAAACCTGTACGTCAATTATAAGCTGCTGATTGAGGTCTAAATTTTTATTGATTACCCCATATATGTCCCATACGCACTGGCCTGTCAAGAAGGAATAGTCTCAGTTCTCAGGATCGATAGATGAAAAAGAGGACCATCCGATGGACAATCCTCTTCATTGTATTCATATTGAATTATGAAAAATAATTACACGCTGACTTCCTCTTTAACAGAGACCGCAATCTTGAATAAAAGGGTCAGGATCAGAAAACCGAGAGCATACACACCAACAGTAATGATCAATTCTTTGATTGTCGGAAAATACTCATTGACATGGTGCATCGGGTTGGGCACAAACCCGCCCGAGATCATGCCAAGCCCTTTATCAATCCAGATTCCAAGAAAAACACAAACACAGGCAATCGGCAGAATTGTTTCATTGGATCGTGTAGCCGGATTCACCAGCAAAATAATGGCAATGCCCATCAAGGTCATGGATGTCCACATCCAGGGCACCAGCACCCCATGACCATGCAGTCCGAAAAAGAGATATTTCAGATGATCAATATGTTCCGGTATTCCGCTGTAAAGCGCCACAAAAATCTCACATCCGAAGAAAAATACGTTTGCAATCAATCCATAGGTAACAATCTTTGCAACGGTTTGAATTGCTTGTGTACCTGGATCAAACTTTGTTGTTTTTTTAATGATGTAGCATAATAAGATTAAAAATGCCGGCCCTGCAGCAAATGCAGATGCCAAAAATCGAGGAGCAAGAATGGCGGTCAACCAGAATCCTCTTCCTGGCAGGCCACAGTATAAAAATGCCGTAACCGTATGAATACCAAAGGCCCATGGAACAGAAAGATAAATAAACGGTTTTATCCATTTGGGTGGTGCCACACTGTTTCTTTCCGATTCCAGGACAATCCATCCTACAAAGATATTCAGAAAAAGATATCCGCTCAATACAATCATATCCCAGAATAACATGGAATAAGGTGTCGGGTGCAGTATCGGATTAAGGACTCTCATGGGTTGCCCGAGGTCAACAAAAATAAAGGTCATACACATGACAAGAGCGGAAACGGCTAAAAATTCCCCCAGAATGGTAATTTTACCAAACACCTTATAATTATGAAGATAATAAGGCAACACCAGCATCACCCCTCCTGCGGCAACCCCGACAAGAAAAGTAAACTGGGCGATGTAAACCCCCCAGGATACATCACGGCTCATGCCTGTTATTCCAAGACCAAAGTCATACTGCTCCAGATAAACGATAAATCCGATACCGATTAAACCGAGCAGCGCCATTATCCACAGATAGTATTTTTTGCTTCCTTTGACAGCCAGTTCAAGCATAATAACCTCACACTATGTAGTAAACCGCCGGGCCAGTCCCCAGGTTCTGTTTACGTCGGATTGTGTAATTTGATTTTAAGAGTTTGCGGACATCTGATTCCGGATCTTCCAAATCTCCAAAAGTCAGAATACCATTGGATACTTCTACGCAGGCTGGCTTTTTACCGACGGCAAGCCGCTCTACGCAGAAATTACATTTTTCTACAACACCCTTCATCCTGGTCGGGAATCCCGGGTCAACCTCCGCGATAAAAGGACGGGGATCTCTGAAATTGAAACTCCTTGAACCGTATGGGCATGCTGCCATACAGAATCGGCAACCGATACAGCGGTGAAAATCCATCACAACAATACCATCATCCTGTTTAAAGGTTGCCTTGGTAGGGCAGGCCTGCACACAGGGAGGTGCCTCGCAGTGATTGCAGAGAACCAGAAACGGCAGATGCTTGGTATGCTCATCCAGATACTTGTTTTCTTTTTCAGGAAAGGCATGTTCATACTCTTCTTCCCAGATCCATTTGATTTCATGATTCAGATTTTCAATTTTCGGAACATTATGGATCTTATGGCACGCTTCAATCATCGGTTCCAGGTCATCGGATGAATTTATTTTTCTGGTATCGATCACCATTCCCCATTGTCCGGCGGTTAATGCATCCTTGTTTTTATGGGTTTCAACACCTTGTTCCCCGGAAGATGCAAACAGGGTGTTTACCGGGCTTGCACCCATTCCCAGCGCTGAAATTCCAGCTATCTTCAAGAAGCTTCTTCTGCTGTTTTTCATCACTTCTTCTCCTTAGGCTGGTTATGGCAATCCCAGCAGTATGGTCTTACCGAGGCATAATTATGACATCGGTCACAAAATTCGGCCTTGTTGGAATGACATCCAATACAGGAATTCTCTCCACTTGAAAGACTCATGTTGAAACTCTTCCCACTGCTGTTCTTATATATTCTGTTGCCGTATCTAACGACATTATCTCGCCACATATCCAGCACCTTCATATGTCCTGCTTTCATTTCATTTTTGGGCAGAACGCAGTATCCGGCGGCTTTGGCTTTTTCGGTCAACTCAGGTTCAGGTGCCGGTGCTGTTTTACCGATGTTGAAAACAAACGGCAGAGCAACGATCGCACAAAAAACAACTAAACCGGCGATGATATACTTTTTATCACTCATCAGCTTCTTCCTCCATTCCCGGTAACGGCTCACCGCGCAGGTCGGTTTCCCTGTTTTCCGATTCACCCGGCATGATTAAAGCGTTACCCACCATTTCATGCAAACCGATAACCCCCACACCCGGCACCCAGTAATCCATCAGCGCCGGTAATGCAGCTCTATCAACCGCACAAATCGTGGCAAGCGTGTTAACACCGTATTTTTCATGAACATACTTGACAGCATTGGCTCTCGGGAGACCGCCAGCCATGCGGAGCTCCATATCTTCACCTGCATTCAACCCGGCTCCACTGCCGCAGCAGAACGTATTTTCACGTATCGTTCCTGGAGGCATTTCATAAAAGCTATTGCAGACATTCCGGATCACATAACGGGGTTCTTCCAGCATTCCCATACCCCGTGAAGGGTTACAGGAGTCATGGAAGGTAACTTTCAGGTTGTCATTTCGGCCGGGATCTAACTTCAATTTATTATGCCGAATTAAATCCGCAGTAAATTCTGCAATATGAACCATTTTGGTGGATTTGGCATTTTCAAATCTGGTCCCGGTGATAGGAGATACCGGTTCCTCGAGAAAATCAGCCGGACCGTTCATGGTATCCATATACTGATTGATCACCCGCCACATATGGCCGCATTCTCCACCCAGAATCCACTTGACACCCAGCCGTTTTGCTTCTGCAT
>CAYTGW010000101.1:0-14594 GCA_964437395.1 uncultured Desulfocicer sp. | reverse complement strand
AAGCCCAATCCGCAACCCTGTCAAGATCGACGAAATTGGAAATATTGGCGCCGCACTTGCAAAGGAACAATAAGGATTTTTTTTGCGTCACAGTCATATTTTTTCTCCTCATTTTTTTAGTGCTCAATTACGAAAAAAACTGTTTATTTATTTTTGTTCTGTTTATTGATTTTTGTTCAAGCACTGTTTTCCGACTCAATCCAGGTTATAAGGGTATCCTCTATTTTTACGATAATGGAATCCAGGCTTGTTGATACCGGTTCTGTCATCTCCAAAGAAAAGGTCGTTATATCAAGAACCTCGATACCAAGTATAAGGCATTCATCCGGCATTTGATAACCAAACAGCCTGCCGGCTTCGATCAGTGCAGGCAGTCTTATTCCGTGAGAATTCACATAACCGTTTGCAGCAACCGGTTTCAAATCCTCCACATTGAAAAAAAGGCAAGTGCCGGGGTCACATTTTTTTGTAAGCATGCTGTCGATGATTAAAACCTTGCAATAACCGGTCATTTCGAAAAGCAGGTCAAAACTGCTTGAATCATTTTCTATGAAATCAATTCGCGCTCCAAATTTTTTTTGAAGACTCGCTTTTGCCTTGCGCACTGCAAGCGGCCCGACCGCATCATCGCATAAAAGCGTGTTTCCAAGACCGATCACCAGATATGATTTTCCGTTGCAAGATTCCATTATTTCCAAATCAGTTCTTATTCTTTTTTTTTAATTTATAATAGGAATAGCCTTGATGCGTAAGGGTGTCGAATGCATCAAAATCCGAACCTAATATCTCTCCTGTGCCTAACAGCAAATATCCATCCGGCGCCATTCGTTTTGCGATCTGCCGGAACAACTGTTGTTTGAAGTTTTCTGAAAAGTAAATAATTACATTTCGTAGAAATATGACATGGAAAGGCAAATTCTCTATCAACGGAACCTTAAGATTGTGCTGTTTGAATGTGATCATGGTTCTGACGTTATCCCGGACAAGCCAGCGATTAGGGGCTATTGTTTGGAAATACCGGTCCATGTAATTCAAGGGCAGGCCTCGCTTCATAGCAGCGCTGTCATATTGCGCCTCGATTGCCGTAGCGATTGTCGAAGCGGAAATATCCGTTGCAAAAATACGGATATATTTTTGACACATCTTTTCGCCCCCTTTGGTATGGAAAAACTCCAAGGCCGTGATGGAGATCGAATAGGGCTCCTGGCCGGTTGAGCATGCAGCCGACCAGATATTGATCTTATCCGGACCGCCGATATCAATTTTTTCGCAAAGTTCCGGCAGGATCGCCTCCTTTAAAACCAGAAAAGTCCTTGGGTCTCGAAACCAGGAAGTTTCGTTGGTTGTGATCGCATCTATCATCATGAATGCAAGATTTGATGAGGATGGATCGTTTTTTATTTTAAAATAAAATTCGCTGAAATTGCTGCAGCCTGCTTTTGTAATCATATCGGACAGCCTGTTTTCAATAAGGTACATCTTCTCATTACCTAAAAAAATACCGCTTCTGGCTTCGATATAATCTCTTATGAGCAAAAACTCCTGTTTCGAAATATGCATGCTGATATGTTATCAATGGTTATATTTTTTGTGTAAGCGCAATAATTCTTTCGGCCATATTCTCCAAAGGGATCTTCTCGTCTGATAACCCTGCTTCATCCACCACCCTTGGCATGCCATATACCGCGCAGGTCTCTTTTGTTTGAGAGAGACAATAACCGCCTTTCTCTTTTAGAGCCTTAATCCCTTTCATACCATCGCTCCCCATACCGGTCATGATAACCACAAGAACGTTGCCGTGATAGGACGCTGCGATTGACATTAAAAGGACATCCACCGAAGGCCTGCAACTGTTTTCAGGAGGATCATTGTTGAGTGTGATGACTTTTTGTGGTTGGCTTTTATCTGACATTTTCCTCTGCGTGACAACCATGTGTTTCCCTCCGGGAGCTAAATACACTGCGCCTGGATTCAATTCTTCTCCGTCGACAGCTTCCTTGACCTTTAAAACTGACTTTTGATCAAGGTTCGCGGCAAGATGTTTGGTAAGAAACTCGGGCATGTGCTGAACAATAAGCACCGGCGTGTTGAAATTCGCCGGCAGATTCGGAATTACTCTGGCAAGGGCATTCGGGCCTCCGGTCGATACTCCGAAGACAACAACCTCAACCCTAAGGTCAGCCGGGTGTGGCTGTAATTTTGCAAGGCTTGCTGAGGTCTTCGCCGTTTCCGGATGGTCCTGTAAAAAAAAGGTTGATTCGCCCGGCATTGGCTTGGGGTGATTAAACTCATTTTCCAATCCATCCTTAATCAACGCTTTCGTTTTTTGAATGCTTCTGCGTCCGAAACTAATTTTTAGTAATATTTTCAGCCTGTTTTTAGTGTCCTGAAGCACGGCTTCCGGGGTGTTTTGATCGATTCTTGGCAGTACGTCGATCGCACCGTATTCCAGTGCTTCAATAATCATATTCCCTGCATCCGTCGAGCTATTGCTCACCACGATTATGCTTGTGTGCGGATAGTCCCTATAAATCGTTTTTATCGAATCAAGACAATCCGGTATACCGATATCAAGCAACATCAGATCAAAATCGTTTTGTTTTATTCTTGCCAAGGCGATTTTGCAGTTTGCGGCCAACAGGGTTTCTTTAACGTCCTTATTCTCCGCAATCATTGCTGAAAATGTTTTCCTGACAATCGAATCATTTACAACGATAATTATTTTCAATCCATTGTTCATTTATAGCAGCCATTCAATATTTTAAGTTTCATCAACATTTAAGCGTGCTGACAGTTGATTTGAGCTGACCGGCAAGCGTCGTCAGGTCTTTTGAGGCCTCGTTTGTTTGATCGGCGATTTCCGCGTTCTCTCTTACAGCTGCATTGACATTCTTGACCGATTCCATCACTGTCGCGTTTTCATTGGCTGCTTCGGATGCGTCGGCGGCAATGGTATTTGCGGTTTTTGAAATCTCCTCGATATGAGTTCCTATCTGAACTTCCGATTGTATGGCTTGTTTTAAGTTAAGGGTTGTATTCTGGGCGACCTTGGCTGCATCCTGGACATTTTTTGAAACCAGTGAAGCGGAAGTAGCAGCGCTGTTGATGCTTTGTGCAATTTCGTTTGTGGTGGCGGTCTGTTCTTCCACAGCGGTGGCGATTGTCGTCATGATTGAATTGATCTCGCCGATAAACTCTACTATGTTTTTGATATCACCAACAGCCGATTGGGTATTGGCCTGCATACTTTTGACTTTTTTACGTATTTCCTCTGTTGCCCCTGCGGTCTGCTTGGCTAGCTCTTTCACCTCGTTCGCCACAACAGCAAAGCCTTTGCCCGCTTCTCCTGCGCTTGCAGCCTCAATCGTTGCATTCAGGGCAAGCAGGTTGGTCTGAGCTGCAATAACCTTGATGAGTTCAACCACGTCCCCTATTTCTTGAGCAGAATCACCAAGCGTATTCACGATTTCCGAAGTTTTACCCGCACGGGCGGACGCATCGCTGGTCACATTGGCCCCCCGGCCTGCATTTTTCGATACTTCATTGAGTGTCGCGTACATCTGTTCGATAGCAGTCGCAACGCTGGTCACCGAGCTTGACATTTTCTCAGCCGCCGCAGATACCAGGGCAAGATTATTGGATACCGTATCCGTGTCGGTTCCGACATCATGCAAATTTTTCGATACCTGATCGGTTGATAATGACACATTTTTGATTTGAGCGCTCAACTCCTCGGCTGCTGCGGCAATGTTTGCGATATTGCCGGATGCTTGTTCCGAAGCCATCTCGGATGCGCTGGAAAGGCCTTTAACACCACCGGCTTTTACCGCTAGATCGGACGCACTGCTGCTGAGCATGTCGGCAGCGCCGGAAATGGTTGCGCTGATACCGGTGATCTTTTTGATGATGTTCGTAATCTCATCGAAAACAGTATTTAATTCTCTTACAAGAGCTGTAATAATAGGGTCCCTCCCATTCGTATCCAGACGTTTTGTATAGCCGCCTGCAGCAATCTCCTTCAATTCATTGGTTATGGAATTCAAAAAATTTTCCAAATATTTGATGATGTGTGCGCATAATCCGATCATGGCAAGGGTGACCAACGCCGCCGCTCCTGTAATCAAAGCATTATTTGTAACAAACACCGACGTAACGCACAGTATTGCAACAACCAGCAAAGGTGCACCGATACAGAACCTCAAGTATTTTTTTATGCTCATCACAAGTCCCCCCTGCTTTTTTTTACAAATGGTTCAATAAACTTTTTATATTCAAAATGATCATCAACTCATCTTTTAATTTTACCACGCCGCTGATGAGACTTTCCTCAATACCACCGGTATTGGAGGGTGGCTGATCGATTTCATTTTCATAAGCCCGAACGACATCGCCAATACTGTCTACAAGCAATCCGGCATTATCTGCCTTCAGAATGATGTTGTGGCTTTCATCCGTCACTTTCCGGGGTAAACGTCCCAACCTTACCCCAAGATCTATTACCGTGATGATCTGCCCGCGCAGGTTCAACAATCCCCGCACGAAATTTCTGGAAGCAGGCACATCTGTGATATCTAAAATACGATTGATCTCCCGCACCAGGAGAATATTGATTCCCAAAAGATGCTCGTCGATCTTGAATGTTACAAACTGGTTGACTTCCATTTACGAATATCTCCGGCCCGACGTTAAACGAAAATCCGGTTCAGAATCTTCTCCATATTTAAAAACGTGACCATTTTGTCTTTGAAAACGATGGAATCGGACAGATTACTTTCCATCGTTTTTTCATTCCTTGCTTCAACCGGTATATCTGCGGTGTCTGTGATTTCCGACACTAAAATGCCGACAGGATGAAGGTCCGTCTTTGGAATAATGACACACGATTCTTTCAAATTTTCAGGCAATGGGCTCACCTTTAAAAACTTATCGATACGGATCAGAGGCAAGGGAGCTCCGGCATATCTTATAAATTGCTGTTCTCCGATTCTTTTAATCTCATTCCGGCTGATTATTTCTATCCTGTAGATTGCACAAAGCGGCAGCGCAAAAAATTCTTCAGGAGCGATATTGAAAATAACAACCGAAAGATAATTTTTAATTTCATTCTTTGGGTTTTCCTCTTCGATCCTTCGTCTTTCTTCCGAAGTCACTTCGGTGAAACGGAAATTCGCCGCTTTGGCGATACCGGCTACATCCAGTATCATTGCAACTCGTCCGTCCCCCATGATTGCGACACCTGCAAAAGAAATACAGTCCTTTACATGAACCGGCAGCGGTTTAACCACAATCTCTTCGGTGTTGAAAAGATCATCGAAAATAAGACCATATTTATTTTTTCCTGAGGAAAGCACGACAATATTTAAATCTTTGTTACCATTACACCTTCTGTCATCTGTTTCACCGCGCAATTCGAGCGTTTTTTTTTCACGGACCGGACCGTTATCAATTGTCACTTCTTCTTTCTTGCGGCGTTCGGAAATCCGCATACGAAGATCCGGCAACTTTTCTCCTGTTAACGGATCAAAGAACGTCCGCTCTATACCAAGCACATCAGCAAGCCGGGCGATAGGAAGCAGCCGTTCACGAAGCCTCAGCACTTCTGCACCCATCACATTCTCGATTCTGCGCGTGACATCCTTGCCACGGATACAGATCAGTTCTTTTACATTCGTCTGCGGTATGACAAAAATATATTTTTCCAGGCCGATGATAAGAGATGAAATGATGGCTAAAGTCAAAGGGAGCCTGATGCGAATAGTAGTACCCGCACCCTGCTCACTTTCGATTTCAAGCTGACCGTTCAGTCTTTCGATGTTGGTTTTGACCACATCCATCCCAACCCCCCGGCCGGAAATATCGCTTACGGTCTCCGCAGTTGAAAGTCCAGGCAGAAAAATAAGATTCAGTTTTTCCATCCGGCTCATTTTCGATATGGAATCCATGCTCATCAGGCCTTTCTCGACAACTTTCTGAGCAACTCGGTCAACATCGATACCGCGGCCGTCATCCGTGATGGAAATGTTTACCTGTCCTCCTTCATGACAAGCCGAAAGACATATCCGTCCTGAACGCGGTTTACCATGTTTTTCCCGTTCGGCGGGAGTTTCAATGCCATGATCGGCGCAATTTCGGATAAGATGCATCAATGGGTCTGAGAGCCCTTCGATCACCGATTTGTTAAGCTCCACATCCCCACCCTCGATGATGATTTCAATCTCTTTTTTAACATGGTGCGAAAGCTCACGGACAATACGAGGAAATTTATTCATTATATTGGATAGCGGCTGCAGGCGAATCCGCATGATATGCTCTTGCATTTCTCCGGTTACAAGGTCGAAATTCTGCAGGATATGACCGGCGCGTTTTTGTTTTTCAATATCCCAGTCAAGCGATCTGCGGAGTTGATTACGACATAAAACAAGTTCGCCCGCAAGGTTCATCAGCGTGTCGATCAACTCTAAATTGATCTTGATGGATTCTAATTTTTCCGGCTTTTGCTCATGGGAAAGGCTTTGACAGGTGGCTTCTTCCTGAGGTTTTTCGATGTTTCTGTTTTCTGTCACAGAAAAGCCGTTCTCTGCCAATGGATGATTTCGGTTTGTATCTGATGTTTGCATTGTTTAGTGTTAATTTTTAAATTTGCGGCGCTGAATGAGCTGAGCAAAAAAAAAGACGAGCGGATCAGACTGATTCGGTCAGCAGTTTTAGATTCTCAGCAGTCTTACATAATGAGTCGTGAGTCGGGATAGAAAAAAAAGAAGCTTGTTAAGATGTCTTCATCAAATTGTATTTTTGATTATTTACATAAAATTCTATCAAACAATAAAAAATATTACAAGAAAAAAAATGATTTTCAAAAATGATCTTCAAAAACATTTTTTCATAATCAGACTGCCTTCTATTTTATGATAAACAATTCCAACCATAAACATGTGGCTAACGGATTGGATTAAAAATATAAATCTCTTCTCTCAAAACCATTGCGCCGTTCGGTTGGGATCTGTTGAAATAAAGATTCCTGGGGTATATGTGGCTGGAGGGGCCTTTCTCGTCTGTCTCTGCCGGATCGGTTATCCTTGATTTTTTCACTGGTCAATTCCGATATCAGGTATTCGAGGTGGAACTTTTTTTCCTGAGGGATTTCGACGAATTGTATGGATCGCTGTCGCATTTCCAGAAAAGCAGGCTGGATTGTACGGTCGGAAATCGTTTTAAATGCAATATCCTGTAAAAAGAAACCTTGTTTTTTAATGGTGATGGAAAGCATGGACAGGAATGGAAACTCATTTTTGGCCTGTCCATTATCAACATAATGAAACGCAAGCCCACCCATGCTGATATCGTAAATATATCCAGTCTTGGTATAAAGGTGGTTGATTACTCCGATTTTCCCCCCTTCGATTTTGTATCGGTCATGGGTTCGCCGCATTGAAAATGGTTTGTACAATGTCATGGATGATTTCCTGTTGCGATGTTCATTGCAAAATAGTTGTTCGGATCGGTCTGCCGGGTTGTCGCATTAAACTCTATACGCGGAAATTTTAGGATGTTTTTCCCGGAGTGTTTTTTTTTTCGTATACTCTATCAACTTTCATGACAAAGAAGCTCATATCGGAAAAAATGAAAAATCGCAATATCATTTTTATAAGTAGTGTTAAATGGCGAAAAAGGCTGGCCGGATACGGTCAGCCTTTTTGTGATTTGGAACCGGATTGGAGGCTGCCTCATGTCCGGTTTTGAATCGAATGAAAGGACATGAACTACGGCTTTGGGGAGTTGTCTGATTATGTTTCGTATTTAAAAGAAAGATTTACCCGGGTTCTGTATGAGATGACTTTCCCATTTTCGACCTTCATATCCATTTTCACCACATCTGCAATTCTTAGATCTTTTAAAGATTTCCCGGCTGTTTCCACTGCATTTTTTGCAGCCGCTTCCCATGAAACATCACTAGTACCGACCAATTCAATGATTTTATAAATACTGTCACCCATTTTAAACCTCCCTTCGTGTCAATAGACCTTTCTGAAAACATCCTTCCATAAGGATTTTTTTACAGATCAGCCTGGTTAGTACTGCTTCTGTTCTGATCACTTCAAACGGGCAAGATATCGTTAAGAATAATAAAAAATATTTCACACTGGCCTGAAAGCGTGCCGGAATAATTTATCGGGTGAGTGGATTGGCCGATAGTAGGATAAATTTTAATCTGTGTCAAAGGAAATACAAACAATTCAAAAATCAAAGAGCAGACCTATCCTTTGTTTCCATAGTTTTTATTTTTCCTGTATTTTTTATTTGCCTTGGGCTCTCTTCGGGTATAACTTGTGTCCGATAATTTTGAATCAAAGGTTGGAAGGTGTTTCAGATATGGATTTTGATTTGAATGCGAAGGATATCGGGCAGCTTTACCGCATTCAGGGGGAATAAAATGAAATTAGGTATTATCGGCGCATCCGGCGCCGGGAAAAAAACGATTTTTGAGGCGTTGACAAAAAATACAGCCGGTGCGGGGCATTCGGGTGAAGCTCAGATCGGCACCATACCGGTTCCGGATGAACGGGTTGATATTTTAAGCAGAATGTACAATCCCAGAAAAACAATCTATGCTCAGGTGGAATATTTTCTGCCTGGCCGTAAATCATCAACAAATGATCCGCATGTCTGGAATGAAATCCGCGACTGCGATGCGCTCATCCACGTGGTAAGGAATTTCAAAGGGTATGGAACCGAAGATCCAAAACCAAAGGCAGATATTCTTGAACTGGATCAGGAGATGATATTTGCAGATCTTATTGTGGTGGAGAAACGTCTTGAACGGATTGAGTTGGATAAAAAGAGGGGGAAAAAAATAAATCCGGAAGAACCGTCTTTGCTGCAGAGATGTCTGGAGTGTCTGAACCATGAAAAGCCCCTGAGAAATGATCCGGAGCTTTCTGGCGCACAGGCTTTGAGGGGATTTGCATTTGTTTCGGCAAAACCGGTTCTGGTGCTTTATAATAATGATGATGAAAATGCAGATATGCCGGAATCCGGTGTTTTGACGGAAACAGACAATTATATGGTGATTCGCGGGAAACTGGAGCATGAACTCTCGCAGATGACTCAGGAAGAAGCAGAAGAGTTCCTGACAGAGTTTGATATTACCGCATCTGCCATGGATCGGGTGATTAAAAAATCTTATGAGATTCTCGGGCTGATTTCATTTTTTACCGTAGGAGAAGATGAAGTCAGGGCATGGACCATTAAAAGCAAGACAGAGGCTGTTGATTCAGCAGAAGTGATCCACTCGGATATTAAAAAAGGGTTCATTCGGGCAGAAGTTGTTGCCTACAATGATCTGATGGATGCAGGCAATTATCAGGAAGCCAAAAAAAGAGGAACTGTTCGCCTGGAAGGAAAAACATATATTGTACAGGATGGGGATATTATCAATTTCCGATTCAATGTGTAAACTATGCTGCGTGAACTATCCATACGAAATTTTGCCATCATCAATGACCTGAATGTTCAGTTTTCAGAGGGCTTAACCGTTTTAACCGGTGAAACAGGCGCTGGGAAATCGATCATCATCAATGCGGTCAATCTCCTGCTGGGAAGCCGTGCAACGAGCCGGTTGATCAGGACCGGCTCGGACTCTGCCGAACTGGAAGCTGGTTTTGATGTAAAGCCGGATGGGAAAATGGCACAACTGATGGAATCACAGGGGTTGGATCCCAAAGAAGGGCTGATTGTCCGGAGAGTGATTGCAAGGAATGACCGGCATAAGGTGTTTATCAACGGCCGTCTGTCCACGATGCAGCAGCTTACGGACATCACGGAGAATCTTGCCAGCATCTCCGGCCAGCACGCACACCAGGGCCTTTTAAAGGAGGATCAGCATTTACTGATTCTGGATCAGTATGGCGGATTGTTGAAGCAGCGGGAAGCAGTCTTCCGGAATGTTCACCGGATTCTTCCCCTGATCAAGAAACTGGAGCAGTTGAAAAACAACAAAACCAGGCAGCAGGATCATCTTGAACTGCTGGCCTTTCAGAAAAAGGAGATCCAGGATGCCTCTCTTTTTCCCGGTGAAGATGAAGAACTGGAAACGGAAAAGAGAAAACTGAAAAACAGTGAAGTCCTCTGTAAGGCCCTGTATCAGGTTATTGAAATTCTTTACGACGGACAGGGGTCTGTGAATGAGCGTCTGGTCGAAACCGGAAAACAACTGGATCAGGTCAGCGCCATTGATTCGTGCCTTTCGGAAAAATCAAAAAAAATCGGTGAAATCATCTATGGATTGGAGGATATTACAGGAGAGCTCCGGCAATACGCCCATAATATCGAAACCGATACCGGACGACTTGAACAGGTTGAGGATCGGCTGGATGCGATCATCCGGTTAAAGAGAAAATATGGCGGATCTATCGAAACCGTTCTGGCCCATCTGGATCTGGTGGAAAAGGAATTGCAGGATGTCGGCAACCTGGATGAACAGATGGATGAAACCGAAAAGGAACTGATTCGACTTCATCAGGAAACCACAGGCCTTGCCCGACAGCTTTCGAAAAAAAGAAAACAGATTGCCCGGGACCTGGCAAAGAAGGTTGAAAACGAGTTGTCGGATTTAAAAATGCCGCAAACCGAGTTTGATATTCTTCTGGAATCGGTTCCATCAGCAACAGGAACCGCCAGGTATCTGTCGGATGATGGAAAACTGCTTCTCGAAACCGGATTTGATACTGCACGGTTTCTGATCTCTCCCAATATCGCGGAGTCCATGAAACCGCTTACGGATATTGCATCCGGAGGAGAGCTGTCCCGGGTTGTGCTGGCATTGAAAGCGATTCTGGCCGGAACGGATTCGGGTGAGACAATTGAGTTTGATGAAGTGGATGCAGGGTTCGGAGGCGGTGTGGCTGCGGCGGTCGGCCGGAAATTGGCAACCCTGGCCGGAACCCATCAGGTGATCTGTATTACCCATCTTCCGCAGATTGCAAAGTTCGGGGGGCATCATTATAAAATCTCAAAAGCCATATCCGACGGCAGAACGCAGACCAGCGTAACCCTGCTTTCTTCCAAAAAACGTGTGGAAGAGATCGCCAGAATGCTGGGTGGCGAAAAGATCACTCAGGTAACAATGGATCATGCTGAGGAGATGCTAGAGAAAGTTATATCTGATTTTACGGTTGTATAGCTCCGGCAATGCCGGATTGGATGAAAGGACTTGACGATGAAAGTAGACGGTATGGATATCCGTCCAATATGGATAGACAAGAATGAACAGGTTGTCCATGTAATTGACCAGCGGCTGCTGCCGCATGAATTTGTTGTAGCAGAGCTTCGGAATGTGGATCATGTGACTACAGCCATCCGGGAGATGTTTGTCAGAGGGGCACCCCTGATTGGTGTAACCGGAGCTTATGGCGTATATCTGGCAGCCGCTACCTCTCCGGACAGCACAATGTCGGATGATAATCTGGCAAAGGAATGCAACCGGATAAAAGCAGCTAGACCGACAGCCATCAATCTTGCCTGGGCCGTAGATCGGGTTTTTGCATCGATCAGAGGCAGGCGCGGCAGGGATCGAATTGAAGCTGCAAGAAATGAAGCTTCCGCAATCGAAGAAGAAGAGGTGGAAAACTGTAAAAGGATCGGTGAGTATGGTTTTTCGATTATCGATGAAATCAGCAGCAGGAAAAACAGGAACACCGTGAATATTCTGACACACTGCAATGCCGGCTGGCTGGCGTGTGTGGATTATGGAACCGCTACAGCTCCCATGTATGCGGCGTTTGATCGCGGGCTGGATATCCATGTGTGGGTGGATGAAACACGGCCTCTGAATCAAGGTGCCCGGCTGACGGCCTGGGAGCTTGGAAAACACGGGATCGGCCATACCGTGATTACGGATAATGCCGGGGGGCATTTCATGCAGCACGGACTGGTGGATCTTGTGATTGTGGGAACCGATCGAACCACCTATACCGGGGATGTGGCCAACAAGATCGGTACCTATTTAAAAGCACTGGCTGCAAAGGATAACGGAATACCGTTTTACGTGGCCCTTCCGTCCAGCACATTTGACTGGACCTTACGGGATGGATTGCAGGAGATTCCGATTGAAGAACGGGAACCGGACGAGGTTCGACATATTCAGGGTCTGCATGATGGCAAGATCTCAAACGTCCTGGTCCCGCCAGAAGGAAGCCCCTGCAGAAATCCGGTATTTGATGTCACACCGGCAAGGCTGATCACAGGATTTATCACCGAGAGAGGAATCTGCAAGGCTTCTGAACAGGGAATCGCCGGATTATTTCCGGAAATGAAATAATCGGTATTGCCCTGGAAATAAACCGATCGATATCCGAATTATTCAGGTTACTTCCCAGGGCACGTTCATGGGTCGGCCATCTATGGGAGAAATTAATAATTATTGGCCGGATGCGGCTGCGGAACCGGGTCCTGCCAGGGGTTTGAATGCTTTTTTGCCGGCTCCGCATACAGGGCATTTCCATCCATCCGGTAAATCTTCAAACTTTGTTCCTTTTTCAATTTTCCCTTTCCGGTCACCTTTATCCGGGTTGTAGATATAACCGCAACTCGTGGTCTGACACTGATACATTTCTTCCGGGTTTGCCATAGTGTTCCTCCTGATATTCTGATGGTTATTTTTTTTGATGTAGCAGATTTTATTTTTTATACCAAAATATATGCCGGACATATGGGAGTCAATACGATATTCATAATGGTAGCCCGATCTATATTTCGGTTCGGATGAAATTGTATATATATCGAATCGCGTAGGGGTGCCCCTTGTGGGTACCCGAATTGCTTATGGGTACCCGAATTGCATGTGGCCACCCGTATTTTTTGCGGTCATATTTCACCTTTATCTTGCGATTTTAAATTTGATGAAATACAATGAATACATATATTCAAAGGAGGTTTTACGATATGGCTACTTCGATTCGCCTTGCCCCTGAAACCGAAAAACGGCTTGACTTTCTTGCATCCAAAACAGGGCGCACCAAGGCTTTTTATCTGCGAGAACTCATCGAGCGAGGCATTGAAGATATAGAGGATTATTACCTTGCCGCAGATGTGGTAGAGCGTGTTCGCAAAGGCCAGGAAAAGGTTTATTCAACTGCTGAAGTGAGAAAAGACCTTGGCCTGGACGATTAAATACACCGATACGGCAAGGACGCTGCTCAAAAAATTAGACAAACAGGTGGCGCGTCGCATCATAGATTTCATGGATGAGCGCGTAGCTGTAATGGAGAATCCTCGCAGCAGCGGCAAAGCTCTGACAGGTCAGCTTGGTGGACTATGGTGCTATCGGGTGGGCGACTACCGGATAATTTGCGATATTCAAGACGAAGATTTGTATGTTCTCGTAGTAAAAATTGGAAATCGTCGAGATGTTTACAGATAAATAATTCTTTTATCGACATAAGTGAAACGGTTTGCCTGAATCGAATAGGATGTACTATGAATTAGTTGTAAATCTATTTAGTTGGCGAGAAATATTTTTATTGTCGGGTAATGTTATGGATGAAACATTCAATATTTTTTAAACGATCAGACTATCAAAAGCTTATAGAGCATTTTATATTGAATATCAAAATGATATCATCATTGAAGTTATAGAGGTAAACAAACATGAATACTAAAAATAAATATGGTTCAAAAGAACTGAAAAGCGATTATGGGCCGCTTACATTTGGTAATGCTCTTGAGTCTCACAGAAAGTGCAAAGAAATGAATCAAAAAGAGTTTGCCCTGAAGCTGGGAATATCCGCACAGTGTCTTTGCGATATTGAAAAGTGTCGAAGGATTCCTTCGCCAAGTCGGGCAGCAAAGATTGCTAAACAGATCGGAGAGCCTGAGATATTCTGGATTCAACTTGTATTTCAAGACATGTTACGGAAAGAACATTTGAGCTTTACGGTTTCAGTTGTATAGTTTTTTTTCGATTAGGAATTGCCCCTACGGGTGAAAAAACGATCAACCACCAACCATAAAATCCCAACCACCCCTGAATACCCCCCTGAAAAATGGCAGACTTTCCCATTTCTTTTTTTATGATTTGTCATAATGGTTGTTTTTTTGAAAAATGAGGTGTAAAAATCATCCATTTGGATGTTTTTCGACAACCGAACCAGAAGGATATTTGAGGACAGGGTTATGAAATACTGGCGGGTTCCCCTTGATTCCGGTGAAATCCAGATCACCAGGGGCAGGGTTCATATCATTGAGGAAAGATGCAAGGGGTGTGGGTACTGTATTGAATACTGCCCACGGGAAGTGCTTGAATTTTCTAAAAAGTTCAATGTCAAGGGGTATCATCCACCCCAGGTGAAAAACGAGGATTGCCTGAACTGTCATTATTGTGAACTGCTGTGTCCGGAATTTGCTATCTATTCGGAGGAAGCGGTCTGATTTTGCCGGACAATGCCGGTCGGAAAATTCATGAGAGCCAATTTCAAAACTATTATAAAGCGTCACACCGGCGAAAGTCAGTGCCCAGAAAAGAGCCGAAAATACTGGATAGCGCTACGGTTGCGCCTGACGGCTTGAAAAACAGCACTGCGTGTCTAGTTTTCGCCGGA